>SVTS01000115.1 GCA_015063645.1 Oscillospiraceae bacterium
GGATCGAAGAAGAGAAGCGTGTTGTGAGATACGCTGGAACCGTGATAGCAGCGGGTCTGGTAGTGACCGAAATTGACATACAGACCGCCGTCATGGGTCAGAAGACCCTTGTAATAAATCTGGAAGGAACCGCTGTCACCATGATCGTGATTGGCGGTGCTCTTGACACCGACCTTCAGCTGCAGCGCAGGCGCAGATACATCATACCAACGGGAACGTGTGGTCAGAAGGCCCATGTAGCCGCCATTGTACTTGTGCAGAGGCAGATGCTCATGACGGTCATCATCCACAAACGGCGTGCCGCCGGATGCGAGAATTAGGAATGCAGCAGCGGTGATGGTCGTCGTTCCTGTGCCGGTACCGTCGAATGCACCCGTATCACGTGCGAATGTCCAGATCAGCGGATCGCCGGAAATAGCAGCCGTGAGAATGGAGAGATTCTTGTAGCGGGTAATCGCAGACAGAGGACCGCCGTCACCGGAGGAGAAGGTGTTCTGCGCATCCGGCAGTTCCATGGCGAAGAGGGTAGGCACAACGCGCTCAATACCTACGTAGGGATTTTCATCCGTGGCGTGCATGTACAGCCATGCGGAATACAGATCGGAATAGAAACGGTGGCAGAGATATCCGATACCCTGCGGATAGAAATCAGCCTGATAGTAGTGCTGACGTACAGGGATATAATTGTCCTGCAGACAGCCGCCGACCAACTCCCACCAGGAGGGATTTTCATCATGAATAGCCAGTGCGAAGGAGAGATAGTCACGGAGAATCTGTGCTTCGGAGCCGTGACCGTTTACACCGCTGTCCTGCGTGGTAGGCGGGAAACCAACTTCCATCTTGCGCTTGTAGATGGATGAGTTCGTAAAGGACGGATCACCCACTTCACCGGCGCAGAGACGGTTTTCCACAGCGGCGATCATGCCCTGACGGACTTCAGGTGTCATGAGTCCGTAGCACCAGTCATAAACCTCGGCTGCGATAAACATTGCATAGCCATGCTCGCGGCATCCGTCACTGGCGATCCACTGGATATCCAGCGTTCTGAGGAAATTCAGCATAGCGTAAATCGCCTGATAGCCGTACCGTGCATCACGGGTCAGCAGATAATTCAGTGCTTTTGCTTCAATCGCCGCCAGAACGCGGTGGTCATAGTTGTGTACACCGTTGCGGTTCAGAAATTTCTCTTCCGGAGCACCGAGAACGCCGTCGCAGTCAGAATCCACATACGCCCGGAACTGCTCGGCAATTGCCTTGTTGAGCGGATTGACCAGTGCTGCACGGATACCGGGGAGCATATCCTGCGTCAGATTGATGCGGGGGTGATCCTTCTTGACAGTCTGTGTGGGATGAGAATACTGTTTGTCAGCAATAGCGATGATATCGGGTGTAGAGGTACCGAATACGGAAAGATCGTACTGATCAATAAGCGGTTTTACGTTAGTCATGATAAAAATCCTCCTTGCAGTTATGCGTGAATAATAGCGATATTGCCTACAGGCGCTTCAAAAACAATCATGCCGCCTTCTTCTGTGGCGGTGCAGGAACCGACTTCTTTGCCGTCCGCGGAAACAGTCCATGTGCCGGCGGCGATTCCTGTGAGATAAACAGTGCCGGGAACAGTGTTTTTAAAGGAAAGCTCACCGCATGCACGTTCTCTGGAGTCAGCGAACAAACCGATGATGTTTCCGAAGGAAGCACCGGTGATACCGTTTCCGGTGATTTTGGCAACAGCGGGAGTCGGATCAGTGAGCGTTTTGCCAGCATCGGTGACAAAGAGTACGTGCAGGAATCCGCCGTCCTTTTCGCCGGTGGGCAGGGAAATCTCCACGCGTCCCCAGTGCTTGTCGTGCATGCCTGCGGCAGTCAGACATTCGTGGCCGTTGATGTACTGATGCTTGCCTTCGCCGCCGATTCCTTCGATGATCGCGTTGTCGGTCAGGGATACCAGCCGGAGCTGTCCGCCGCCGGCGTTTTCTGTGATGACCGTGCTGCCGGCAATCACCGGTTCGTCCTGAGCGGGAATATGGAAGAGGAATGTCTTGCGGAAGTCCGCACCGACAGCGGTGATGTCATCCCTGACGAAGAGAACCATCGGAAATTCCTTATCCTCCGTGTATACAGCCAGCATGGCGCGGGACGCATATTCCGCCTCATCGTATGCCTTGGTGATATCACCGGCGATGTAGGCGTATCTTGCCTCGTCCTGACCGTTTTTCTTCTCGGTCAGCGTCTGCATACCGGTGACTTTGCCTGTAACACAGAGATCATTGTTTATCCAGTCAGAAACGCTCATGCGTATGCGCTGGGAACCGTGGTACCATTTTTCCGCCGGTACCTCGGAATCCGGCTTCACACGGGAGGGATCACTGATCAGAAGAGTATTGTGGGAAATGGAAGAACAGTGATAGTACCGTGTCTGGAGATGACCGTAGTTGGAATAGCATCCGCCGTCATGGGTGAGAAGTCCCTTATAATAAATCTGGAAGGAACCGCTGTCACCGTGTTCATGGTTGCCGGTGGATTTCACACCCACCTTCAGCTGAAGCGCGGGCGCATTCTCATCGTGCCAGCGGGCGCGGGTGGTGATCTGTCCGAGCCAGGAACCGTTGTACAGCTGCAGCGGAGCCGTGTCGCGCCAGTCCGCAGCGCTTTCCGTACCGCCGGATGCAAAAATCAGCATGGAAGCCGGTGTGACATCCGCATTTCCGTGTCCGACAGCATCAAAGCAGTGTGCATCTCTGGCTAATGCCCACGCTGTGGGATCCCCGGTGATTGCCGCGTTGATGATCGCCAGACGTGCGTAGGAGTTCTTCAAAGGACGCGGGGTGCTGTCACCGTTGCCGAAGAAGGTGATTTCCTCAGGCGTCTCCATGGCAAACAGAGAGGGCATTACGCGCTCCATTCCCGCATAGGGATTTTCTCCGGTGGCATGTATGTAGATCCATGCAGAATACAGATCGGAGAAAAAGCGGCAGCGCAGATAGTTGGATACACCCTGCGGATAGAAATCCGCTTTGTAAAATTCCTGACGTACGGGGATGTAGTCATCCTGCAGTCTGCCCGTTACAAATTCCCACCAGGAGGGATTCTCATCATAAATCGCAATGGCAAAAGCGAGATAGTGACGAAGGATCTGTCCCTCGGCACCGTGACCGTTGACGCCGCCCTGACCGGTAGGCGGGAAACCGACTTCCATTTTCAGCTTATATGTAGCCGATGCAGTAAAATCGGGATACCCCACCGTACCGGCGCATACGCGTGTCTCGATGCCGGCGATCATGCAAAGCCGCTGTTCCGGCGTCATCAGATTATAGCACCAGTCGTACACTTCCGCTGCAATAAACATCAGATATCCGTATTCACGGCAGTGGTCACTGCTGATCCACTGAATATCCAGGGTGTCTATATAGTTGAAAATTGCGTAGATCGCTTCATATCCGTAACGGGAATCGCCGCTCAGAAGATAGTTCAGTGCCTTTGCCTCGATGATGGCAAGACCCAGCTTGTCAAAGTTATGCAGTCCTTTCCGTCCGTCATGATTTTCCTCCGGAGCGCCGAGAATTCCGGTGTATGCGCATTCCACATACTCACGGAATTTTTCAGCGGCGATACGGCAGTCGGGATTGTCCAGCGCAGCCCGGATGCCGGGAAGTATTTCAGGCGACAGACATACACGCGGATGCCCTTTGCGGAGCGTGTATTTCGGCCCAGAATATCTTTTTTCGGTGAGCGAGTAAATGTCCTCGGTCATCGAACCGAATTTCGACGTGTCCCATGAAGCCAATAATTCTTTTATATCACTCATGGTAATATATCCTTTCTGTTACATTATATTGCAAAATGTATGGGGATACATATTACTTCATTCTGATTATATAATACTTTCCTGCAAGTGTCAATAAAAGAGAGGAAATTCTTCCGTTTTTTATTTAAGAAAGGAGATTATTTATCCCGGTGATTCTGCCGCCACAGCTGAGGCGGCATTCCGTGAATATGCATAAAAGTCTTGTAAAAATTCACATAGGAACCAAAACCGCATTCCTCGCTGATATGCCCGAGCGACAGATCCGAATTGATCAGCAGAGCCTGTGCTGCCTGCATCCGCATTTCCCGGATATAAGCATAGGGGGTGCATCCGGTCTCCCGTCGGAAAATCTCAATCAGATGATTGACGCTGTAACCGCTGAGCCGTGCAAGCTCTTCCAGTGTCCAGCGTTTTCTGTAATTTTCACTGACACGCTCGATCAGCATGTCGATTGTCCGTTTGTATTCCGTCGCATGAATCCCCTGCTTGAGAAGAGACAGGATTTTGTATACCTCTGCATATAACTCCATCTGGGATCCGTGCGTGATTTTCAGATGATTCAGCCGGGTGAAACAGGGACGCAGCTGCGTGGGATCCATGTGTCCGAATAACGGAAGAGAATTGGGATTTTCGCAATATTCTCCCATGAAATGCATGAAATAATATACAGCACCCGGACTCGGGCGGGTACTGTCGTAGGGAATCTGTCTTCGCTGAATATAATATTCCCCCGGATGCAGCTCCATTTCTCTGCCATCCTCCCGAAAATACAGCGTACCTTCCAGCATAAGCAGAATTACATCGTCCTGACAGGTTCGCGTGCAGTGCCATTCATCCGGGCGGAAATACTTGTAAGCGTAAAGCCGGACCTTTACCGGCATGTCCATGTCCAATCCGTACGGCATACCTGTGCCTCCTTTACTGCATTTTTCCTTGTTTATTGTAGCACAACTGTGTGATATTTGCAATATTATCCGGGATAATTTTTATTGTGCGTGCCCTGTGAATATGATATAATTATATCGCAAACAACCGAAGGAGGTTCAATGTATGTACGGATATTTTCCCGCAGAGATGATCACCCCTCGCGGCTGGCTGCGCAGTCAGCTTGCGATTGAGGCAAAAGGACTGTTCGGTAATCTGGATAAAGTATGGCCGGATGTACGGGACAGCAAATGGATCGGCGGAGATAAAGAGGGCTGGGAGCGTGTCCCCTACTGGCTGGACGGATTCATTCCGCTGGCATGGCTGCTGAATGACGAAGACATGAAAGCACGCGCCCGCCGCTATGTGGAAGCCATTCTGGACAGACAGTGTGAGGATGGATGGATCTGCCCCTGTAATGAAGAAGCGAGATCATCGTATGATGTCTGGGCGTTCTTCCTGATCGGTAAGGTGCTGACTGTCTACTACGAATGCACCGGTGAAACCCGTGCAATTGCGGCGCTGGAGCGTTCCATGTCATGCCTGCACAGACTGATGAAAAACGGAACGGTCAAGCTTGCCCGCTGGGGAAAAGCGCGCTGGTTTGAATGCATGATTCCTCTGGCGTTTCTCTATGAACGCCATCCGCGCACATGGATAAAGGAACTTGCACAGATGCTGCGCGAGCAGGGTCTGGATTATGCATCCGTAACGGAAAGCTGGAAACGGCCGCTGAATAAATGGACATTTGAAACCCATATCGTCAATATGGGCATGATGATCAAATATGAAGCCGTGACGGCACAGTTACTGGGAGAGGAAATCCACGGTCTGGCAGACACCCTGTGGGAAATCCTTGAAACCTATAACGGTACCGTTGTCGGAACATTTACCGGGGACGAATGTCTGTCTGGACTTGATGCAAACCGCGGTACGGAACTCTGCAGCGTGGTGGAACTGATGTATTCCTGCGAAATTCTGTACGCAATTACCGGGGATAATGTGTGGATGGAGCGTCTGGAACGACTGGCATTCAATGCGCTTCCTGCAACCATCAGCGACGATATGTGGACGCACCAGTACGATCAGATGGTCAATCAGATCGCTTGCGTGAGATTTCCTGGAAAAGCATTTTTCCGCACAAACCGCGAGGAAGCACATCTGTTTGGGCTGGAGCCGCATTACGGCTGCTGTACTGCCAATTTCGGACAGGGCTGGCCGAAACTGGCGTGGAGTATTTACCGCCGTACGGAAGACGGTATCGCTGTCGGTATGATGCTGCCGTCTGAGTTGAAAACAAGAATCGGTGATGCGGCAGTGACTCTCTCTGTGGATACGGAATATCCGTTCCGTCACAGCGGTACATATACCGTAACAACAAGTCAGCCGGTGTCCTTTGCACTGACAATCCGTATTCCCGCCTGGGCAAAAAATGTCCGCGTCAATGGACAGCCGTTTGCCGGTGAAAATTATGTCCTGCAGCAGCAGTGGGAGGGAACTTCCGAAATCAGAGTGGAGTTTTCCGACGTGCCGCATTTTGTTGCCCGTCCTCATGATCTCCGTGCAGTGGAATACGGTGCGCTGGTTTATGCACTGCCCATCGAAGCTGAATATATAATGCTCGAATACGTGAAAAAAGACGTGGAGCGTAAATTCCCCTACTGTGATTATGAACTGTATCCGAAATCCCCGTGGCAGTTCGGTTTTGCCTCTCCTTCTCTGCGTGTCAGCGAAGAGCAGGGCGATGAAATTCCGTTCTCCTCCAAGGCTCCCCGTGTGACCCTGCAGGCCCAGCTTGCACCGATCGCCTGGGGCATGGCGGACGGCTATGACAGCGTAGCAGATGCCGCACCCGGATCACGCACAGAACTTGCGGAATCGTGCAGTATGACCCTGTATCCATACGGCTGTACCCGCCTGCGGATGACGGAAATGCCGATGAGTGAGAAAGTATAAGTGAATACCTTTTTTACCGTATAACCGTACGCCGGGAACTCCTGAATAGGGAGTCCCGGCGTATTTTTCAAAACTATATAGAAAATATGACGTTTTTTGCATTGCCAAACCGGGTCGGATATGCTATAATACTTCTGCAGCTATTCATCCGCCGTGCTGTCCGCGGCGCACTTGCGCACAATAAGGAAATTGCCCCCTTCGCTGTGGAGTATCCGCTGGATATCTCCCTCACATTCTACCGCACCGATATGTGCGAAGAAGCATTGGCGGCGTGCAGAGTGAAACCGGAACGCCCCGATGCCCGTACCCTGCGTAAAACCGTAAAAGAAAAAGTCACATCATACATTGATCTGAGATTCCGCTGAAATGGAGGATAAAAATATGAGTAAACAGGCACTTTGCGAATTCTGGGTAGCTTCATCCGTGAAAGACGGCGGAGCATACCGCTTCCGTCTGTATGAGGACGGATCCCTGGAAGAACTGCAGAAAATCACCATGGATGCCCCCAAGTATCTGGAGCTTGAAGGTAAAAAGATGTGGGCTGTGCTGATGAGTCCCTTTGCGGGAAAAGACGAGAGCGGCATTGTCTGCGTAAATGCAGAAACCGGCGAGCAGATTGGAGAAATTCTCCCCACATTCGGGCGCTCGGTCTGCCATCTGGCAGTGGACGGTGAGGATGTGTATGCCGCCAATTACAGCACCGGCAATTTCCTGCGCCTGCCCGAGCAGGTGATCCAGCATACCGGTACCGGTCCTGATCCGGACCGCCAGACATGTCCCCATGTCCACGGTACATTTCTATCCCCTGATAAAAAATATCTCCTCGTCTGCGATCTCGGGCTGGATGCCGTGTTTACCTATACCCGCGATCTGCAGCTTGTCTCTAAAGCGCAGACACCGCCCGGTGCAGGTCCGCGCCACCTTTGCTTCTCGAAATGCGGGAATTATGTCTATACTGTCAACGAAATGGGCGCATCTGTAACAGCGTTCCGGTATGCTGACGGTGTCCTGACACCCGTGCAGACAGTATCCATCCTGCCCGGCGGTGTTCCCGGCGCAGGTGCCGGATCGGCGATCAAACTGTCTCCGGACGGAACAAGACTGTACGCAACGGAGCGCGTAACCCGTACTATAGCCACCCTGGCAGTGAACGGCAGTGATCTTGACCTGCTTGCCAGCACGGACAGTCACGGTAAAGAACCCCGTGATTTCACCCTGCTTGCCGGCGGAAAATTCGCTGTGAGCACCAACCAGTTCGCGGATGTCATGGCGATCTTCCGGATCGATGAAAACGGAATTCCCGTGTATCTGCACTCCTATGATCTTCCCGCACCCCTCTGCGCCATCGAATGCTGATAAAAATCCCGACAGAGAATAGCGTGTTATCCTTAACGGAGAACACGCAGCGATATAAATCCCTTGCGGGATTTGCGATATTCCCTTGCGGGAGCGATATAAGGCTACGTCTTGCGATATGCTCTCTTGGGCGTGAGGGGATTTGTATCATATCGCATTGGAGCGAAGCGGAATATTGTCATATAAGAGTGCAAAATCGATCATCCTTTGCTTCTCTTCATGAAAAAGCCGTACTTTACGAAGAGCTCCCCATCTCGGAGCTCGACGTAGCCAAGGAGTGGAGACATAAAAAAGCAGTTCGAAAAAAGGAATATCGGAACGTTGATAATTTTATTATTTTGACTTAACGGTTAGTGTCTGAAGCCTGAGAAGATCCGGGTTCTTTTTATATTCATTAGGAGCCATCCCCACGTGTTTTTTAAAGCTTCTGATGAAGTTTGAAAGATCGTTAAATCCACATTTCTGCGCTGTTGCTGTAACCGCATCCCCGTTTGCGAGCAAAGATTTCGCAAGAGCTATTCTTTTATCTACTATAAACCGATGCAGAGCAACACCGGTCTCTGTCTTGAATCTGCGGCATAGGTGCGAGGCGGACATATAAAACATCTTCTCCA
>SVTS01000116.1 GCA_015063645.1 Oscillospiraceae bacterium
TCCACCTCGCGGTGGATACCTTAACGTGCAGTTTCCACCCATTATGTATAGATTAAAACGTATGTTAGCCCAAGGGGGGCTCTGCCCCCCTTGGGCCTCCGTTTTTAGTTAGGGCAGGGGGGGGGGGCGACTGCTCGCCTTGAACAGCTTCCTGTATTCTAGTTAATCATCGGTTACTTAATCATTATGCTCTACGGCTAAACTATAGGATTTGAATGCGGCTACCGCAACGATTCCGTCAGTCTGCATACGCATATTTATATCGGAATCGATGTGGTAGTAATAGCACTTACCGATGTATAATCTGCGCCTTCCCGAAACAGATCACCGGAGTATTTCTACGGATAGAATTACATATTTTTTCTATTCTGCGATCAATTCATTCAGTTCTGCTTCGGCCGCTTCGATGGGGGGGCGCAGCAGTTGACGATCATCGGATTCTTGCCTGAAATGGCAGAATGATAGATCTTACGAATATTACTGCCGTTGAAACGGGTGGTGTATTCTGTTGCGAGTTCCTTACGTCCGTAGGAGGTCAATCAGATCCATCATACGGGCGGACTGCTGAATTTACGCCGTGTGAATCATGCCGCAGACTGCATCCGGACGGGCGGCGTATTCCTCACAGGCAAAAAGTTTCAGCCCAAGTATTTTCTTACCGTTCTCCTTTGCGGTTCGCAGAATTGTTTCCATATCGTTATACTGAGGCTGGGACAGTTTGATGCCGAAAAGATTTTTTGCCTGCGCAAGAATGCCGATATAGTGATCGCCTCTTCCGCAGAAATGCACGCATCCGCCTCCGTAATAATCCAGCAGTTCATTGTCATACGGAAAAGCGAATTCTTTGTACAGATCGGGGGAAAGATTCATGGCGCTGTCGTCCCGGAGCACGATCAGACCGGGATGCATCATCCATCCCCAGTGCATGTTGAGTCCTTCTCTGCGTGGGATAATCGTGTACCAGTGGTCGAGGAAGCGTTTGTACGTATCGGTGATCAGACGGAGAGTGCAGTGTACGAGGTCGGGATTATCGTACATTTCATAAAACATTTCTCCGCCCCAGAGCAGCTCCGCCACGTCCAGCGGTCCCTGGGTATCCGGATGGAATATTTGCACGTATTTCTGGATTTTCGAATACTTACTGAATACTTCGGCGAATATCTCCCCCATAGCGAACACATCTTTGCCGAATCCGTTCTGCAGATCGGGGACGCCTGCTTCGAGAATACGGCGTACTGCATCGGAATCGTTCAGGGAACAGGTGGTGGGCAGTGTGTTCGCCTCATAGGGCATCATAAACAGCTTTGCACCGAACAGGGATGTCATGATGCCAGTACCGTAATTGGATCGGACACAGGGAAAACTGCCGCGGGTGTTCAGACGTTTGCTCGCAAGAATCAACTCCGACTGCAGCATAAGCTCATAATCGTTTACCGCGTCGTTGATGTTGATCTCTTTCAGTTCCACTTCCGGAGCGGCAAATTTTCTGCGTGTCGGCTGGAAGTAAATATCTTCGCAGCAATTGTCCCAGAAGTTCTGGAACTGCTCGTGGAGATCATCCTCCGTTTCGGGATCGATCCGTCTTTCCAGTTCTTCCAGAAGGGAGATTGTATAGGATGAAAACTGCATAATGGTATTCCTTTCAGATTCGTATGGATTTGGTGACAGAGCGGGAGCGGTTTTTGAGAATTCAGAAACGGCAGAGAGGGAGATCTCTGCCGTTCCCTGTGTTCTGTGTATACCGCCTGTGCAAAAGACAGGTGTGACCGCATGCCTCTATGCGCACTTTATGAATCCGCAGATACAGTTACATTTTCCGTAAACTCGTTGATTTTCACATCCATCTCCTCGAGCGCAGAGCACGATTTCCCGAGCAGGGTTATGCCGGAGAAGTGTACATTACTGATACGGGTGTACTTGTCATACCCTGAAAGAAGATTTGCTGTATTCCATTGCCCGCGGACGTTGATATTTCGGAAAGTCAGATCGGATACGCTTCCCCATTCTGTGCGTTTTGCGTTCGGATTGTAGGTGCTGATTGCTGCGAGAAGCCATCGGCTGTCGGCAAGCATAAAGCTTTCAATATCAATATTCTCAAAGGTCACATTCCGGATCGGTGCACTGCCGCCGAAATGGGTTACACCCAGACCGATATTGCAGCTGTAGGCATAGCAGTCACGGAACACAATATCACTCATGCCCATGTTGATCCCCCAGCCAAGTTTGAATGCGGCACACCGTGTCCAGGCGAAACAGTCTTCAAAGACAATATTCTCTGCGGCGCGGCCTATGCCTTCAAACATGGAATGGGTAACGTAGGTTTTGATGGAATACGGATCATCACGACTGAGACCAATGGTGCGTCGGACGAGTACGTTCTGCGAACCGACGATATCCATGCAGTCGTTTCCCCCAATCGTGTGGGTTTTGTTGAAGTGCTTGGTATTGGTAACGGATACGTCGCGGCAATATGTAATGACGGTCCCCCAGAATCCCGTATCCCGGATGATGATACCGTCCAGTTTCAGATTATCACACCTATTAGGAATAAATGCGGCGTTATACCAGCTTTTCTGCTGAAAGTACTGGAATCCAAGGCAGTCAATGGTACCGCGGCCGTCAATGGTAATGTTTTCGCATCCGGGTTCCGTATACAGTACATAGGTAGTGGAGAAGGTGGTGCCGCTGCTGTGCTGGTAGGTTGCGAAAAGTTTGAACTCATCCGGGCGGTCAGCACGCAGAACAGCACCCGCTTCCAGATACAGATGCACATTGCTTTTCAGCTCCAGATTCCCGATGGAGTATACTCCGGCAGGGATATAAACCGTACCGCCTTCCGCAGCGGATGCGGCATTGATCGCCTGTTGGATCACAGCGGTGGCAGAAGTCTGCGCTGTGCCGTCCGCGCCGAGTGCGGCGACATTCCAGATGCCCTCACCCGATGGAGCCGGGACATTTTCCTCGAGGGGATCGGCGGCGATGACGATTTCCCGTTTGTTATTGATTTTGACAATCAGATACTCCGGCTGCGTCATGGTGATTGCAACCGTTCTGCCATTCTTTTCAAAGGGAATCTCCTTGGCCAGAGGACTAATGGAAACGGATTTCACCTCTTCTCCGGCATCAATAGTCAGGGTTATTGTACCGCGGAAAGCGAAGGAACAGTAATCATATTCCTCGTGACAGCGGATGACGGGGAGTTTCTGTCCGCCGATCACCGCCGTCACCTGCTCCGATTCCCCGTAGCAGGCGGGAACGGGATAGATCACAGATCGGTTTTCTTTTGTGTCGGAAACGGCAGAGAGGGGTGTCTCTGCCGTTTCCATACATCCGGAAAATAAAATCATACAAAAGCTCCATAAGATGCCAATGCGCAGAAAGTCGGATATGCGCATTGCTTTTTATTCTGAACCTTTCAGAGCGGCTTCCACGGAGGTGTTCCATGTGTTCTGGGCCGCATCTTTGTACTGCGCGTAGGCGGAAGCAAAATTGGTAGAGCCATAGATAGGCATCGTCAGACAGTTCTTGAAAATATTGGAGGTGAATGCAGTGTACTCGTCAAGTGTATTCTTGGTTACGCCGGCGATAACCAGATTGACAACCTGCCCGGACTTCTGGTCGGGAGAATATTTGAACTGCAGTGCGGAATCCAGGAACAGCGGCATAACGGTACGGTAGGATTCGGCACAAAGTGCTTCCAGAGCAGCGCCGATGGCTTCCATACGGGTGTCGGGGACGGATTTCATAATGCTGATATTTGTGGAGGAAGAGTGAATGAGGGAAACATAGTCCTTCTGCTCTTCATGCAGCTTGGGGTAGGGAACCAGACCGTAGGGATGTTCCATATCGCGGATTACTGCGGAGATAGCGCTTTGGAAAGTGGCGGGAAGGAAGAGCATCTTTCCCGAGGCAAAATATTCGATAGCTTCATTGGCATTTCCGGCCTGGAGTATACCGCCGGATTCGCTGTAGAAGCGGTACATCTTCTCCGTTGCCAGGGAAGCGGCTTCCGGATCGATATCAATAATCATATTGCCTTTGTCGTCGCGGTGGTACATATCGATGTCCATACCGACATAGAAGTAGGGGATATAGGTAGAACCCAGGTAACAGCCGAAGTGATCCCCTTTGTTTTCCGTGCCGTCGCCGTCCACGTCCTTGTATGTTCCGGCGGAGAGTTCTATCATCTTGTCCAGCGTCCATTTGCCATCCAGAACAAGCTGGTACAGGGCATCGGGATCCCCGTACAGGTTCTCGTACATCTGCTTGTTGCAGAATAAAACACCTGTCTGCAGATAACAGTATACCAGCATGTCGCCGAGGATGTAGTTATAGGTTTTTCCGTCCAGAGACAGAGCATCGATAGAATCCGTCCACCACCAGGGCTGATCGTAATCGATGTAGGGAGCATTCGACAGATCGCGCAGATAGGCGTTGATGCTGTTGGTTACATTGGTATTGCCCGTCGAGATTATGTAGTCGTACTCATCTGATCCTGCCATAACCAGCTGCTTTACAAATTCCGCCGTGGTTGCAAGTCCACCTGCGTTCGTGGCGGTATCTTTGAAGACGACACCCAGACGCTGTTCTACTTTGCGGTTGCGTGCCCATACAGCGTCGGTGACAGGGTCGCCCGCATTATCCGTACCGCCCACATCATGTGTATAGATAGCGGATGTGGCATCCGTACCGCGGTAGAGCACATGGATTTCCGTTCCGTTGAAGTTCAGATTGTCGGGGAGATTGTCTTTGATCTGGGTACGGTCGTTGGGATCAGCCGTGGTGGTTTCTCCGGTAACGGCTGCAGTATCCCCGCCGGATGCCGCAGTATCGTCGGGAGTTCCGCTGTCGTTCGAACATGCGGCGAGAGGGACGAGCATGGACAGTGCAAGAATGAGAGACAAAAGCTTCGTTTTCATGGTTGGTTCTCCTTTATAATTTTTATTTCAAAGCCTTTCAGTCACAGCAGGGAACGGTCATGGGCAGACCGCCGTTTTCTCTGGACTGATCGGCTTTGTACACACACATATGTCCGAGCATGGAGTCAAAGATGGAGGTGCAGGCAAGGCTCGGTGTCTCGCCGCGGACATAGCGGACGAAATCCTCCGCCAGACGGCCGTCGCCGCCTCCGTGACCGCCGAACGCGCCGACCATATCTCCCGTGATCTTGAGATCGACTTCTTCTCTGGTGCATTCACCTTTCACTGCATCGGGGGACGGATCAATCTTCGATACAGTGAATTTGGATTCCTCAAAATTGCCGAAGATCTCACCCTTCGTGCCGACAATATGAATGCGGCGCAGGGACTGTGCGGAGCCGCCGATCATGTTATGCGTTCCCGTGGCGCCGGAGGCGAACTGCACCAGCACGGACTGATGATCCACTACGTCGTTGTCGCATTTGTAGATACAGCGTGCATAGGGATTGTCGCTCTTCATCAGCTCAATCCTGTCCTCCATGGTCGGATTCTCTATGCCCTCCAGCGCATCCCATACATAGAATGCCCAGCGTTTGGGGTGATCTATATACAGCCGCTTGGTGGAGTACACGCATGAGTCCGCATGGGGGCAGTCCCGCATACATACGGTACCGGCTCCCTTGGGCGCATTTTCCGGCCTGAACTGATATTTCCCGCCGAAGGAGGATATCTGTACAGGCTTTGTTTCGCTCATGAACCACATCATCAGATCGATATCGTGACAGCATTTGGCAAGCAGCATGGAGGTGTGGCATTTTTCCGTGTTTGCCCACTTGCCCCGGACATAGGAGGTGGCGAGATGATGATAGCTGACATGCTCCGTCATCTGGATACTCATAATATCACCGATCTCACCCCGGACAAGCCGTTGTTTGATGGCATAATAAAACGGTGCATAGCGCAGAACGTGGCAGATCATCACTTTGGAGCCGTTCTTTTTTGCGCAGTCCCGAAGGCGGAGGGCTTCCTCTTCGCTGACGGCAAAGGGCTTTTCCAGAAGCATGTCGTACCCACGCTCCAAAAGTGGAATCGCCGTCTCCACATGGATTTCATCCATGGTGCCATTGATGATGGCATCAGCCAGACGGGGCTGCTCCGCCAGCGCGGCTGCATCCTCGAAGCACATTTCCTCCGGGATGCTGTAGCGGTCCTGTGCCGCCTTTCTGCGGATGGGATTGGGATCCGCTACGCCGACAATCTGCAGCATATCGGGGTTTCGTTCTGCCAGCTGTGCGTAGGTCATGGCACGGTGTCCTGCCCCGACGATGATGGCTGTAATGGGTTTTGTATTCATTTTTTCACCTTTCTTCTGCGGATGTATTGATTTTCCGATAAGTTTATTATATACTTTTGAAAGAGATCACGCAAGAATTCAGTTGTCTCAAATAAGCACAATTTTGCTTTTATGGAGGAGATATGTGTCCACTCGATGCAAATGGCAAGTATGTTCCCAGTAATATTGATGAAAACAAGCATCAGTTTGTTCCTAGTGAGGATGATCGTTTTCCACTACGTTTACGCCAGTACTGGGATTCAGCGCGGTTTATGATGCATTGGCACGGTCATACGGAACTGCTGTATTTTATAAAGGGCGGCGCTTCCATCTACTGCGGTGGCGAGGAGATCATGACAGAAGACGGGGATCTGATCGTGTGCGCCGCCAACGAACTGCACCGCGGGGATTTCCGAGAAACGGGCGTACATTATTTCTGCATCCAGATCCCGCCCGAATGTTACACATGGCCGGGTACACAACGGCAGTATATCCTGCCGAAATGTATCCGGGGGGACGCGGAGATCGGTGCCATGTGCAAGGGGATTTTTTCCGTATACTGGAATCGCTCAGACGGGTATAAATGGGAAACCATGGGAAAGGTGTTCAGCCTTATCGGATATCTGATCGATCGCTACAGCATCGGATCCATGGACGAAAAGGAATTTCTCACGCACAATAAAAAACTGGAGAATTTCAATCATCTGATCGATTATATCGAAAAAAATTATGCCGATCCGCTGACCACCCGGGATATGGCGGTACAGGCACATATGAGTGAATACTATTTCTGCCATCTGTTCAAGCAGAGTATGGGCGTCAGCTTTATTTCCTATCTGAATGCAGTACGTGTGCGGAAAGCATCGGATCTGCTTGCCAATTCCCGTTTGAGTATTACAGAAGTGGCAGAGAAGACAGGCTTTTCCGATGTAAATTATTTTTCGCGGGTGTTCAAGCAGAATATAGGGATCTCTCCGCGATATTACCGTGAACAGCTTTCTGACGGTGTTGCGAGCAGTCAAGGACAGAAGTAAGCTGGAACAAACAAACACACTCCATAATTAGGTTTTGGAGTTGCCGACATAGAGGCGGATGTGAATCGATCCAATAAAATCAGACAATGACAAAAGCCCCTCTATGGTATAATGAAAAAGTGCACGAGTCCAGCAAAAATGGGCTGTAAAGAAAAAGGCCTCCTATGGTAGAATACAAGGACTACCATGGGAGGTATTGTTATTCAGAAGTGGCTACTATGATTATGTGTGGAGGATAGATATAATCATCCATCATTCCAGAAAACTATTGTTAACCGATTATTAAGGTCTCTTATTGCAAAAAAGATGATAACAAAATATACTCAATATCCTGTGCATACGCAAACTGCTTACGATACTTGTCCCACATACCTTTAGCTCTGCACTATCTTCGATGTTGTGCAAAATCCCCGGCACATCTGCAATCTGTTCTGCGGTGCTGCGGTGAGCTGCTGTTGCATTCAACGCTTCGACAAAAACAGCTTTATTAAACTTCTGGGTTGTTGTCAGTATGTAGGTATCGTAAAAATCTCTTGGACGGATATTGAACACGCCACGTCGTAGTATGGTTTCCACCTTTTCCGCCATAACGGTTTCAATTTTATATGCCCACGGCTCGTATGATTTTTCATCATCAAAAATTTCAGAAAAGTTGTATTGTACCGCATGGGGTGTGATAACATCACCGGTAGATACATCAATACTCAGCGGAGTCAGAAGAGTATCAAATTTGGCGTTCAGCATGACACGGTAGTCGCCATAAATATCATCTTCACGGATGGGATAGATCGTGCCAATCTCAAACACAACACCATCATCTAATGCGATGTCTCAAACATCTTCCAACGCACTGCGAATTGCTTCCGGTGTAAGGGGCAGATTTTTAGGAGTGGTGTCCATATCCATGGTTGCACGGTTGTCGAGACCGACAATCGCAGCTACCAACATACCGCC
>SVTS01000007.1 GCA_015063645.1 Oscillospiraceae bacterium
TGTCAATAGAATTGAGAATGGGGGAAGTACTAATATCAGTGATAGAAGTTGCACCGATTAATTGAATTAATTCAACAACAATGTTAAACCATTCTTGTTTTCCACCCCTAAGTTCAGGAATTGACCAGCCCTTCTTCTTCCATTCTGCTCTCTGTTTTTGAATATCATCAATCCTCACAACATACAGCTCCTCTCATATAAAACCCCAAATGCATAAATGCCCGGAAGCCCTAACTCCAAGGGATTCCGGGCATTTGTAAGCCACTTGCAATTATTCTCTTAAAAATGTTGCCATTTTGTTGCCACAAGCGGCTTCAAAAGTTTGAAAATCCTTGATATCACAGGTTTTTTTCGACCTCTGAGATTATTCCCACTCAATAGTGCCAACCGGCTTCGGCGTCAGATCATACAGAACGCGGTTGATGCCGTCTACCTCAGCGGTGATCCGGGCGGTGATCTTGTGCAGGATCGCGTAGGGAATCTCCTCGATGGTTGCGGACATAGCATCCGTGGTGTTCACAGCGCGGATGATGGCCGGCCAGCCTTCGTAGCGGCTTTCATCCTTGACACCGACGCTCTTTACATCCGGCACAACCACAAAATATTGCCATACCTTCTCATTCAGACCGGCAATGTCAAACTCCTCACGGAGAATTGCATCAGCCTCACGCAGCGCGTGCAGACGGTCGCGGGTGATGGCACCCAGGCAACGCACGCCCAGCCCGGGACCGGGGAAAGGCTGACGGTATACCATGGCGTGAGGCAGCCCCAGCGCTTCACCGACAACACGGACTTCATCCTTGTAGAGCAGTTTGATGGGCTCCACCAGATCAAACTGGAGATCCTCGGGCAGACCGCCTACGTTATGATGGGATTTAACGGCTTTTTTACCTTCCGCCTGCTTGATGCTTTCCAGAATGTCGGGATAAATGGTTCCCTGTGCCAGGAAGGAAATGCCTTCCAGCTTGCGCGCCTCATCGGCGAATACGTTGATGAATTCGGCGCCGATGATCTTGCGCTTTTTTTCAGGATCCGATACGCCTGCCAGCAGATTCAGGAAGCGGTCAGTGGCATCCACATAAATCAGATTGGCGTCCAGACCTTCGCGGAACAGCGTGATAACATTTTCGGATTCGTTTTTGCGCATCAGACCGTGATTGACGTGTACGCAAACCAGCTGTTTGCCGATCGCTTTGATCAGAAGAGCGGCAACAACAGAGCTGTCCACGCCGCCGGAGAGGGCGAGGAGTACCTTTTTGTCGCCGACCTGCTCGCGGACTGCGGTGATCTGCTCATTGATGAATGCCTCGGCAAGCTGGGTAGTAGTAATACGTTCCATGGAATCAGGACGCAGATTGTTCATGGGATTCCTCCTGAAAAAATACAAATATTTTTATGAGATATAGTATACCACAATCCCGCATAAATTTCAATACGGGAGTTCAAATTTCCGTGCCGAAATATGGGGCAGATTTCGCCTGAAATTTATACATTTTTTTCCAAAGATGTCGCTTCACCGCGCCGCACGCGCACGGGACGTACCATCTTGTATAGCTCCTCCGCCGCAAGGCGGGTCTTGGCAACCACATCCTTTTTACACTTCGGAAAGCAATAGTATAGTGCATCGTTGTCGCCGATACAGATTACATCACCCATCTCGTACCAGTAATAATCCGCGTTCAGACTGAAAGATGCAAGCGGTTTCTGGGTGTAGTGCAGTTTGCCATCGCACCCGTCCAGAACAAATCCCTCACGGGAGTGCTGCAGTGTGCCCTCACCTACGCGATACAGTTTGCGGGTTCCTTTCAGAATGCAGATGTCTACCGGAATGTTCAGCCCGTAAGTGCCGTCCTCCAGTTCTTCGCGTACACAATTTCTTTCCCATGCAAACCAGTCCGGAACGTGATCGAATTCCGTATTGCCGTCGGCGGCGGAGATGAATCCCTCTTCCGTCAGCGTGTAACTCTTTCCGCAGACATTGCAGCGCAGGGAAGTACCCTGACCGATCATCCCGTCCTCTGCCAGACAGTGGGGACATTTATACAGAACACGGTTGAGATAATCCGCCCGGAAAGGCTCGTCAATGATGATGCCGTTTTCCTGCTGCCAGCGGAAACTGTCGAAGGAAAACGCCTCTTTCAGCTTTTCGTTCAGTTCAGCAGGACGCATGGCTGCAATCTCTTCGGGAGAGAGAAAGTAGGAAACATCCGCGCTGACCGGGACTTTCCGTCTCTGCAGACCGTTGTACAGCGGATCCCGGGAGAATGCACCGTAGGTGCGGATCAGAACCACGGGAATTCCCAGCTTTTTCAGACAGTACCCAAGGCTTTCCGGCAAAGGAAGAGCCGTCCCGTCAAAGGTGTATCCCGCTTCCGGGAACATCAGAACGGAGCACTTTTTTTCTTTTACGGCGGTGAGCATGTCCCGGACGAGCGTCGGATCGGCAACAAATTTTTTTGTGGGAATACAGCCGATCTGGCGCATGAGCCAATGCTTGCCCACGAATGCATCGGTGGTGCTGACAATGCTCATCGGTCGGGGATACATGACCGATGCGGCAATTTCCAGATCAATAAAACTGGAATGATTCATGAGAATCAGACAGGGCTCTTTTCTGCCCAGTTTCTCCATGCCGATGCGCCGACAACGGAAATGGGTGCTCCAAAGATCCGGCAGAGAGGCAATTTTCATGATCGTCCGGAAGAAAATATGCGGCTTCAGCGGCTGAATGTGTTTTTCCGGCGGTATGGACGCGACCTTTTCGTATGCGGCAGGAATTGCCTTTATCTTCATGGGAACCTCACGTCAGTTTATAAATTTTATGTTAACTATTTTACCATAACTCTGGCTGATATGCAAGGTGTTCGAACCCTGTTCGTGATTGTGACGAAATATCTGTGGGATTTTTGTGGAAATTGTCACTTGTAATTTTTCAGTGCAGCGTGTACAATTTAGAAAAAAGAATTCAGAAAGGGTATAAATAATTATGGGAAAGATTTTTGAAGAACACGGTATATGCGCCGCAGGGAAACTCCTGCCTTACAGTGAATACTGCATGCTGTCCGAGGAAAAGATTCAGAAAATGATGACCCGCTGGGGCAGTTATTTTATCAATTGTGCAGAAAAAATCCTGGATGAGCCGTATCCGCTGCTGGATGCAACGCTGTATATGCAGTTTGCCCGTATGGGAAACCGCAGTAATTTCGAGGGTCCGTATTTCAAACGCCGCTCCATGGTGATGACCTTCGTTCTGGCAGAGCTGGCTGAGAAAAAGGGACGGTTCACCGACCGCATCATCGACGGCGTGTGGCATATTATGGAGGAATCCACCTGGATTCTCCCCGCCCATAATGCTACCAATAAGAATAACCCCGGCACACCGCTTCCGGATGCATTTTTCACCGCGGATGAGAATGACGATGTCAAACATATCGACCTCTTCTCCGCCACTACCGGCGCAACCATGGCGGTGATATGGTACCTGACGGAAGGCATTCTGGATCCGCAGACGCCGGTGATCCGCCGCCGCATGCTGAGCCAGCTGAAGCAGAGAATTCTCCACCCGTTCTATACATACGAGCACGATTGGTGGATGGGCGTGAAAGGCAACCGACTCAACAACTGGACACCCTGGATTGTTTCCAACGTGCTGACCGTTCTCGCTCTGTGCGAGGATGATGATGCGCTTCGTGAATCCGCAGCGGAAAAATCCATTGCCATTATTGACCGCTTCACCCGCGATTATCCCTCCGACGGCGGATGCGATGAAGGTCCCGGATACTGGGGCGCTGCCGGCGCATCGTATTTTGACTGTCTGGAACTGCTCTGTGATCTGAGCGGCGGCAAGATCGATGTATTCGACGACGTGCTCGTTGGCAAAATGTGCGAATATATCATGAACTTTAATATCAGCGGCAGACGGTTTATCAACTTTGCGGATGCGTCCTCCGTCGTCGGGATCGGATTCCGTCTGGTGGGCCGCATGGGCCGCCGGCTGAATAATCCCCGTCTCGCTGCTTTTGCCGCAAACTTCCCGGCGGACAGAAACAGCATCAATATCAATACAAATCAGGTCTATCGCTTCCTGATGGATATGCAGGAGGAAGAGCAGATTCCCCAGCCGTTTGTTCCTGCCGAGAAACTCTGGTATGACGGTCTGCAGGTGGCAATTACCCGTGATCCAGCAAGCGGCATGTTCCTTGCCCTGAAAGGCGGCTGCAACGGCGAAAGCCATAATCACAACGACGTCGGCCAGTTCATCCTCTTCGACGGTGCAGATCCGGTGATTCTGGATGCCGGTGTGGAACAGTATACCCGCAAGACATTCAGCGCACAGCGCTATACCCTCTGGGCAATGCGTTCCGCCTATCATAATATCCCCGAGATCAGCGGTGCAGAGCAGAAGCCCGGTCGGGAATATCATGCCGAAACCGTTGCCTATGATCCCGCAAGCGGCGCTTTGACGTTGGAGCTGAAGCATGCATATCCCGCGGAGGCAAAGATCGACTCCTACCGCCGCAGTGCCAGCCTCTCCGGCAGTACCGCAACGGTCACCGATTCCATCCGTCTCATCGAAGCGGGCAGCGTGGTGTTCCATTATCTGACAATCGATGAGCCGATCATCGAAGGCAATACCATCCGCTTTGCCTCCGGTCATACTGCTGAGTTTGATCCCTCCCTGACCGCATCCGTGGATGCCGTGAATCTGGAAGGCGGAAAGATCTCCCGCGAGTGGAAGCGCGAGTACCTCTGGCGCATCAATCTGGCAGCAAAAGAGAACATCACCGAAGCGGAATATACAATGATTCTGCGGAAAAACTGAATTTTTCCCAAAACCCCTTGACTCTTCCCTTGGGGAATATGATAGAATACAGATATAATACACCCCAACCGGAGGTCAATCCCCATGAAAATCAAAGAAGCCGCGGCGCAGACCGGGCTGACGGAGAAAGCAATCCGTTTTTACGAATCGAAGAAACTGATCACCCCGCAGACCTATGAGCTGAACGGACGAACATTCCGCGAGTATACCGAGGAGAATGTCCGTACCCTTATGGATATCGCCGCACTGCGCCGCGCATTTTTCAGCGTCGGACAGATTCAGGAGATCCTGTGCGATCCAACCCGAACGGAAGAGATCTTCCGGGAATATCGGGATTCTGTCTGTACCGATTACGCCGCCATGACACCGCTGATCAGTCGTCTGCAGGAGACGGAGACACCGCCGCTGCACAGTATCGGCGATATTGCCCGGTATCTGCAGGAAAAGCCGGACAGGGAAGCACCGCCTCCGCGGGAACTGCGGCTTTCCCGCAGTGATGAGACAACGGAGAGCGAACGTGCCGAAGCGTACCGCGTCTTTCTGCGCAGACAGTCCATCCGTGACCACCGGGACAGCATTCTCGCGTTCAGCGGCAAAATTCTGCGGTTTATCGGGATTATTCTGGCGATCCTCGTCAGTATGTATGTGGTCTGGTTCGCGCTGGATAATTTCCGCATTGTCCGTGACGTGCATGTGACGCTGGAAGCTGTGGAATGGCAGGAAGGAAAGCCTGAGACCGCCATCCCGCGCACCGTTACCCTGAGCGGCGAGATACGGGATTACCTTTTCCGCAGGGATTACGGAAAGCTCAGAATCGAAATCACCGGATACGAATCCCCGTATGACGAATTCGCCCAGCCGTTTGCCTATGTGTCAGGTAAATTCGGAACGGACGAGTGGAATCTGAGTATCTTTGAAACTATGATGCGCGAAGGCGAAGCCGTTCTGCTGGATCATAAGGCAAGCGGATACATGAATCATCTGAATAACGAGATCGGTGTAGGGATTATACAAATCTGTGAGAATAACTCACCCGGCTCTTACAGCTATGATCCGGAAAGCGGAAAAAGCTTCCTGCTTGCATTCGGCATCACCGATGCAGAAATGGCACAGATCATCTATGAATATTCCCGGGTAGAAGACCGTCTGATTTACGAAAAGCATATGGCGGAGCTCAGAGAAAAGCGCAAAGCCCTGGAAACCTGAACAGAAAAACGCAGAGAGGATGCTCCTCCCTGCGTTTTTTACCGTAGTAATTCTTCCCTGAGATAGGCGAATATCTTTTTTTCCTCTCTGGATATTTTCACCTGCGTCAGCCCCAGCATGTCCGCCGTGTTCTGCTGGGAATAATCCCGGAAATACCGGTAGAAAATGATTTTTCGCCACAGCTCAGGAAGTCCGTCCAGTACCTGGCGGAGCGCCATCTGATCCGTGCGTCGCTCAATTTCATCCTCCGCCTGCAGAAGATCTTCCAGGGAGAATTCATTATCCTCGTCGCCTATGGACTGGGACATGGAATGCACGGGTGATATTGCATCCAGCGCCAGCGCGGCATCGGCATCCGACACGCCGAATTCTGCGGCAAGCTCATGCAGCTGAGGCTCACTTCCGTGCTCCGCCATGTATTTTTCCCGTGCGCTGAGCAGGGAAGCACCCAGCTTTTTCTGTCGGCGCCCGATTTTTATCAGACCGTCATCCCGCAGAAAACGCCGGATTTCACCGATGATCAGCGGAACCGCGTAGGTGGAAAATGCCGTACCGCGTTCCGTATCAAAGGAACGGATGGCTTTCAGCATGCCGATGGAGCCGATCTGGATCAGATCCTCCGTTTCCACGCCGCGTCCCCGGAAACGGAGCGCAAGTCCGCGGACGAGTCCCGCATTTGTTTCCATCAGCCAGGCGAGTGCCTCCTCGTCACCAGCCTGCGCTTTCGACAGATTTGACAGGTTGTCCGCATAGCGGATGTCCGTCTTTTCCCATGCCATATTATTTGATCACCCGGGGCAGCGGCGCGAGTTTTTTCGTCATGATCACCCTGGTGCCGCTTCCTTTGACGGAAGTGACTTTCAGTGTATCCATGAAGTTTTCCATAATCGTAAATCCCATGCCGCTGCGCTCGTTCTCCTTGTCTGTAGTAAACAGCGGCTGCATGGCTTCTGTGACATCCGGAATGCCGATACCCTTGTCCTTGATTTCGATCCGGAATTCCCGGTTCTCATACAGACGCATGTTTATGTAAATCAGACCGATTGTGTCCGTATAGCCGTGGACAATGCAGTTGGTCACCGCTTCCGACACAGCGCATTTGATGTCGGATAATTCCGTAACGGTGGGGTTGATCTGCGTGAGAAATACCGCCGCGGCAGATCGGGCAAAACTCTCGTTTGCGGAGTGAGAGGGAAGAACCAGTTTTACTTCATTGATCGGATGTCTGCGTTCTTTCATGATATTTTTTCCTTTCGATTTTGATCAGTCTGCCGATGCCGGCAATGTCGAGTATCCTTGTCACTGCCGCGTTGGGATTCAGCAGAAGAAATTCCGTCCCGATCTCCGCGGCTTTGTTGAACCGTCCCAGAATCAGTCCGAGACCTGAACTGTCCATAAAACTCACCTGAGAAAGATCGAGAATCAGTCTCGCAGGACGGCGGCTGAGCAGGGCTTCGTCGATCTGAGTCCGGACGGTGCGGGCGCTGTGATGGTCAATGTCCCCGCTTATGACGCAGATAAGCCCGTCCTCCCGCTGATGCAGAGTAAGTGCAGATGTCTGTGTATGCATATCGTCACCTCAATTTCTGTGGATTACGCTATGTATATTATACACATAAATAACAGAGAAAAATGTCACATTCAGGTGTGATAAGTGATAAAAATGCGACAGAAACGAACAAAAATCTTGACATATTGTCAAGAAGCAGATATAATAGTAAAAGAATTTACAGAGAGAGGCAGGCTGACAGCCTGAGTGTGTATGAACCGGATGATTGGAGCAGCCCTTATCGGACAGTCCGGCGGTCCCACAGCCGTTATCAATGCCACCCTTGTGGGGGTCATCAGGAGTGCCCTTGGCACCGAGGCGAAAAAGAAGATTACTCACCTGTACGGTATGCGCAACGGTATCGAGGGATTTCTCGACGGGCGATACGTGGATCTTAGTGCCATGTTTACCGGCAAGGACGGCTGTGCAGATGAAGAGAAGCTGGCGCTTCTCCGCCAGACACCGGGCGCGGCGCTCGGTTCCTGCCGCCGGAAGCTGCCTGATCCTATGGAGGATGAGGCGTTTTTTGATCATCTGATTGAGTTGTTCCGCGAGAAGAATATCCGCTATTTTTTCTATATCGGCGGCAACGATTCCATGGACACCGTTGCGAAGCTGAGCCGCTATCTCGCTTCCCACCCTGCCTATGAGATGCAGGTAATAGGTCTGCCGAAGACTATCGACAATGACCTGCGCGGAACCGATCACGCGCCGGGCTACGGTTCCGCCGCCAAGATGATTGCCACCGAAATGAAGGAGATTGTACGGGACTGTGCCGTCTATACCGTCCCCGCTGTCACCGTGGTGGAGATCATGGGACGGGATGCGGGTTGGCTTGCTGCTGCATCGGCATTGCCGCGGATCACGGGCAGCGGCGCACCGGATCTGGTCTATCTGCCGGAGGTGCCGTTCTCGATGCAGTCTTTCTTCACCGATCTGCGTGCGCTGTTCCGCAAGAAACCCAATATCGTAGTCGCCGTTTCAGAGGGGATCCGCACCCCGGATGGCAGATATGCCGGTGACAGTGATCAGAGCGGCGTGGTGGATGTGTTTGGTCATCGATATCTTGCGGGAACCGCTAAGACGCTTGAGCATGCTGTCAGGCGGGAATTTGGCTGCAAGGTGCGCTCGGTGGAGCTGAATCTGCCCCAGCGGTGCGCCGCTCATGTGATTTCCCTCACTGACCGCGAGGAGGCAGAGGCTGTCGGCAGTGCCGGACTGGAAGCGGCGCTGCGCGGCGTCAGCGGATGCATGATTTCCATTGTCCGGTCAAGTGAGGAGTACGGATACTCCGTCTCCTACGAGACCGTCGGTATTCAGGTGATCGCCGGCGGTGAGCGCAGGGTTCCGCGGGAATTCATCAACGAGCGCGGCAATAATGTTACAGATGCATGTCTGGAATATCTGCTGCCGCTGATTCAGGGAGAAGCATCGCTTTGCATGCGAAAGGGGATACCGGAACATTTCGTAATTGAGTAAAGCAGGGGGAAAGGGAGTATTGAGTGCCCGATAAGCAGAGGCACATGCGCAGCCGCTGTCCCATATAAATTCAGAAAATAAAAAATCGGAGGAATCTTTTTACAGATTCCTCCGATTTTTTATTACAGATACGCCCGCGGAAATCCGCTGACGGTCTCGCACATGCTCTCATCCAGAATCGGATTGACATCAAATTCGTGTACAATCAGATGCTCCATCAGCTGAACGCCGTTGTCTTTCAGAAAACGGTAAATATCTGCTGTCATGCATCGGTCGGAAGCAGAGGGATGCATGACAGCATCGGGATGATTGTGCATCAGAACCACTTTGGAGACGGCATATTTTCGTGCCAGCGCCAGCACAGCCTCCGGATAGGAAGGCGGTGTAGTTACATGCCGGGATGCCAAAACAGCGATATCCTGAACTTCATTGCGGTCGTTCAGCAGAATCACCGCAGAAGTTCCCGCGTCCCTGCCTGCCATCCACTCTACTGCGACTTTCAGCAGACGGTCGTAATCCTTGATGGGGGATTCGCACAGACGGTGCAGATTGGCGGTGCGTGCACTGTCGAAAATTGCATGGAGCAGCTGTGCACTGGCGGGACCGACTCCATCCACTTTGACCAGTTCCTCCGGCGGCGCCGTGAGCACTCCATACAGCGAGCCGAAACGGTTGATCAGATTGTGGGCGGTGGGATTGGTGTCTGCACGTGGAATGGAATAAAAAAGGAGCAGTTCAAGAATATTGTGTTCTTCAAAAGAGTCGAAGCCGTCCCTGCTGTATCGGGCGAACAGACGCTTGCGGTGATTTTTGTGCAGATCTGATGCAGAAGCCGGCTGTTTATCCTTTTCCATCAGTCTGTTTCCTCCAGATTGATTTGCGCTGTAGGGCGGGATTCTTCGGGATAACGCAGTCCGAGATGGTTGTAGCCGAGCTTTGTCACACAGCGTCCGCGGGGCGTGCGGCTGAGGAAACCGATCCGCATCAGATACGGCTCGTATACATCCTCCAGTGTGATCGCTTCTTCGCCGATTGTAGCGGCAAGCGTCTCCAATCCCACAGGACCGCCTCCGTAAAAGTCAATGATCGTGCGGAGCATAGCTCTGTCCGTGTTATCCAGCCCCAGCTCATCAATTTCCAGCATTGCCAGCGCTGCCTGCGCACTTTCCAGCGTAATGGTGCCGTTTCCGCGGATCTGCGCATAGTCACGGACACGCTTGAGCAGACGGTTGGCGATACGGGGAGTGCCGCGGGAACGGGAGGCAATCTCAAGCGCCCCCTCTTCCGTGACGGCAATGTTCAGAATACCCGCACTGCGGTTGACAATGGCAGCCAGCTCTTCCGTGCTGTACAGCTCCAGTTTCAGCAGTACGCCGAAACGGTCGCGCAGCGGCGTGGTCATCTGACCTGCACGGGTAGTGGCACCGATCAGCGTAAAATGCGGCAGAGGCAGACGGATGCTTCTTGCAGAGGGACCCTTGCCGATGATGATATCCAGCGCGAAATCCTCCATGGCGGGGTAGAGAATTTCCTCCACGGAACGGCTGAGCCGGTGGATTTCGTCGATGAACAGCACGTCTCCTTCCGCCAGATTGGTGAGCAGAGCGGCAAGATCGCCCTGTTTTTCAATCGCAGGTCCGGAGGTGATGCGGATGTTTACCCCCATCTCAGAGGCGATGATGGCAGCAAGCGTGGTCTTGCCCAGTCCGGGCGGACCGTAAAGCAGGACGTGATCCAGACATTCCCCGCGCATCCTGGCGGCTTCAATATAGATTTTCAGAATCTCCTTGGATTTTTCCTGACCGGCATATTCATCCAGTGTCCGGGGGCGGAGCGCGTTTTCATTGTCCGCATCCTCCTCGGAAAAATCGGTGGATACGATCCGGCTTTCAAAATCAAATTCAGTATCTTCCATTCGGAACAGCCTCCTTTCCGCTTTACTGTTTCATCAGAACTGCCAGAGCCCGGCGGATGATATCCTCCAGCGGCTTTTCTGTGTCCACTTTTTTCAGTGCGGCATTGACCTCCGCACGGGAATATCCCAGAACAAGCAGGGCATCCTGCGCGTCGGCAAGCTTGCCTTTATCGCCTTCCGCCGTCGGCACAGCATCACCCGTTTCAAAGGTACCGCCGGAAAGCGGGAATTCCTTCGCCAGCTTGGATTTCAGATCCAGAATGATCCGTCCGGCAGTTTTGGCACCCACATTCGGCGCCTTGGAAATCGCTTTGGCATCTTCCTCAGCAATGGCAAGCGCCAGCTTCTGAGGCGTAAACAGAGAGAGAATAGAGATGGCGGCTTTGGGACCGACACCGGAGACCGTGATCAGCATTTTGAACATGGTCAGCTCTTCCTCTGTGGCAAACCCGTACAGCTCTACTGCATCCTCTCGAACCTGCATGTGTGTAAAGATCCGTACTTTATGCGGCGGTTCCATAACGGAGGGAAGCCGGGCAAGCGTGCCGGATGTAACAGTTACTTTATAGCCGACGCCGCCGCATTCGATGACAGCGGAGGAGGTGAGTGCATCCAGATGGATCAGACCGCCGTTCAGTGAATAAATCATATTGCGTTTTCCTTTGTTTTCTTTCTTTTGTATACACTTTCACCGATCCAGATACCGGCGAAAGCCGTGAGACCGATGGCACAGAGAATCACACCGTATTTCACACAGTCGGGACGGTAGCGAAGCTCCAGCTTGTGATCGCCTGCGGGAACACGGAACGCAAGCAGTGTCTCCATCAGATTCAATGTTTCCACTTCTGCACCGTCCACCGTGACAACCCATCCGGCATCGTAGGGGATAGAGGTGTAAATCAGCTCCTGCCCCTCTTCCACGTGAATCGTTCCGGAGAACGTATCTTCCGTGTATTCTTCGATCTGATACTGGGAGGTGGACAGACGGCCGATGATATCCTTGTACAGCTCTTCGTCCATATGATAGAAGAACGGCTCGTTTGTTGCCAGATATACCTCGTCCTCCGTCAGCGTCAGCGTGACAATGATGGTTTCCCCTTTACGGAAGGAACCGAGCTGCTTGACGCAGAAGGATTCGTTGCCGAAGAACGTGCCGGCACTTTCACCGTTTACCTTGACGGAAACCTCACGGGGATAATCGCTGGGGAAGTAGCAGTAGATCATCTCCTCGGACGCTGCGGTGATCGTAAACGAAATGCTGCCGACAGCATCAGCGGGAGAGGGCGTGTATTTCTTGTGACCGACGACCATGGACATTTCGCTGTTCTTGTAATCGATTTTGTCCGTCTTGATCTTATAGAAGAGATCCAGCGTCTTTTCCTCACCCAGCATTTCCGTAACCAGATGATTCAGACGTTCAAAGGGGGAGGAGTAGCGGGAATTGTCGAATTCAAATTCTTCCATTGCTTCGTTGACACCGAATGCAAGGGAGAGAACGTAGGGATTCTCATACGCCAGCAGATCGTCCTCGTAGTTCAGCACTTCCTTGTACAGCGGAGATACCACATCATCCGTTTCAGCAATCAGATACTTGATGTTGAACAGGGAATCCACAATGGGGGTGGAACCGCCGTATTTGGACCAGTGGGATTTGGAGGAGAGACCTGCCTGCTGCAGGAATTCGATTACCTGCGCATTCAGCGTGGAGGTGGAGTTGGAGAGACCGCGCATGCCCAGCGCCAGATTGTCGTTGGTCTTGCGGTGAATCACCTTTTCCATGCGGTAGAAGGAATCGTCCATCTCCTTTACTTCATCCACAATAGGCTGGACCCGGTCGATGAAGGAACGGTAAGAGGTGCGGCTGGAATAAACAACATCCTTGTCCAGCGCAGTCAGATGGGCAAAGCCGCCGCAGAACGCTTCCAGCGATACGGCAATGGCAAGAACCAGAGAAGCCGTGTGCACAGTTTCGGGATCATGCCAGGTGCATCCGCGGAGAACGCCGATATACACCGCGCAGAAGAGCAGTGAAGCCCATACAGCTTCAAAGTCCGGCAGATTTTTGTATTCCAGCTTCTGCAGCACAAGAAGCAGAAGTGCGATCGCACCGATGGAAACAACCACCTTGCGGTAGCCGATTTCCTTCAGAACCTCATATGCCTTGTAAGCCATCAGCACCAGAACAAAGCACATCATGAAGCTCTGCCGGTAGTTGAGCCAGTTGGGACGCTGGAACCCGTGCCATACCAGATCCAGTGTGCTGGCGTTGAAGGAGAATACGAAGAAAAGAAGCAGAAAGCCGGTGGCAACTTTTTCTCTTGTGCGGATGTGGGGAGCGAAGAAATACAGCGGCATCAGAATAAATGCCAGCATACCGCAGTACAAAAAGGGAAGTCCCTCGGGACGTACGGTATCGTAGGAGCCGAAATACAGCTTCGTCACCATATCCAGGAAATCAAATTTCTGGGAAAGAGCGAAGGAGGGATTGGAAAATTCCGTTTTGCCGAATGTCAGGGAATAATACGCCGGCAGAATGATGATCGACGCGATCATGATCACGATCACGGAAAACAGCGCAATTCTGCCGAATGCTTTGAGAAAATGTCTGGAAACGCCCAGAGGATTGCGCTCTTCGGGCGTGCGGCTGAAATAATAGTAGAAGAAATACACCGCTACGAAAATGCAGGTCATGTAGCCGATGTAGTAGTTGCTGAATACAGCCAGCGACAGCGTGATTACAAACAGCTTGTACTTGCCGTACTTGATCATCTGCTCAATGCCCAGCAGGATCAGCGGCAGGAACAGGACATTGTCGATCCACATCGTGTTGTGCTGCTGCACAACAGCATACGCGCACAGCGCATACATCGTGGAGAACATCACCGCGCCTACCGGATTGCGCTTGCGGGTGGCATCCAGATAAATGCCGAAGTTCAGCCCGCAGAGTCCGGTCTTGAGCAGAAACATCACAAGCAGTGCTTCAGTGATGTTTTCCTTGGGGAACAGCGCCACAATGAAGGAGAATGGACTGGAGAGATAATAGGCGAATATGCCGAGAAATTCACCGCCCAGAGCCCGGCCGAAAGAGTAGAGAATACTGCCTTCCCCGTGGAACAGATCCCGCAGGGCTTCAAAGTAGTAGATATACTGACCGTTCAGATCGAGAACGAGTACCGATTCCTCACCGAAAGGATACGCTTTCATGGCGATGTAGATCAGCCACATCAGAAGCGCCGGCAAAAAGAAGCAGACAAGCAGATATTTCTTCTGCGTAAACTTTTCCCTGAATGTCATGGGTGATTCAAGCGGCGGCAGCTCTTCGCAGCCTGTGTCTTCCGGAATGAATTCCGTTTCCGGACGCGCATCCAGCGGCAGATTGTTTTCAGATGTCATGATGTTCCTCCGTGGGAATAATATTTTTGATTGCTTTTTCCAGCTTGATTCTTTCCAGGGTCATATCACGCCCGCAGCCGCAGCAGACAATGCGGATGTCGCTGCCGATGCGGAGAACAGTGAACTTTTTTGTCCCGCAGGGATGGGGCTTTTTCAGCTCCAGCGTATCCCCGACGGATATTTTCGGGATGACGGGCATATCTCCTCCTCGAAGTGCATACAAATTCCATTTTATACATTATATCATAAATATTGCACAATGTAAACCAAAACAAAAAAATTCATTTTTAACAAAATAAATTTTGACTTGTCATGCAGTATGTGGTATAATATAATGATTCAATATATACTGGAGGCATCTGTGGTTATTTTGGGTATAGATCCCGGTCTTGCCATCGTAGGATGGGGGATTGTGGAATGCAGGGCCGGACGGTTCCGTCCGATCGCGTTCGGATCCGTGCAGACGAAAGCGGGACTGCCGGTGGAAGAACGTCTTCTGCAGATCCATGAGGGATTGACGAAAATCATTGAAAAATATAAGCCCGAAGTGATGGCGGTGGAGGAACTTTTCTGGAATTCCAATATTACTACCGGTATCGTCGTGGCGGAAGCCCGCGGCGTGATCCTCCTTACTGCCAGAGAACACAGCCTGCCCATATACGAGTACACACCGATGCAGGTGAAATCCGCCGTGGTCGGCTACGGTAAGGCGGAGAAGAAGCAGATCATCACCATGGTCACCGCGCTTCTCGGACTGAAGGAGCCGCCTAAGCCGGATGATACGGCGGATGCACTTGCCATCGCCATCTGCCACGGCAACAGTGCTCCTTCCGCACTTGCATCCTATTATAACCGACCGACAGCCATCGGCGGAATATCCAAAAAACAGTAAAATACGGGGTCAGTATGTTTATCAATAAAGATTGGAATGAATATGAACTTCTGGATGCCGCCGCAGGCGAGCGTCTGGAGCGCTGGGGAAAATATATCCTCATCCGTCCCGATCCGCAGATCATCTGGAACAGTGAACGCCGTCATCCACTGTGGAAAAAAGCGGACGGCGTCTACAGAAGATCCAAAAGCGGCGGCGGCAGCTGGGTCGTCTCCAAAATGCCGGAACACTGGGATATCGGCTATCGGGATCTCACCTTCCGCCTGCGCCCCATGGGCTTCAAACATACGGGTCTGTTCCCGGAACAGGCGGTGAACTGGGACTGGTTTTCCGCCATCATCCGCCGTTCCGTGCAGGAGAATCCCGGATATAAACCGAAGGTGCTGAATCTTTTTGCCTATACAGGCGGTGCGACTGCGGCGGCTGCCAAAGTAGGCGCGGCAGTCTGTCATGTGGATGCCTCCAAAGGAATGGTCAACGCTGCCAAGGAGAATCTTCGCCTCTCCGGGCTTGAGAATGCCCCTGTACGCTATATCGTGGACGACTGCCGGAAATTTGTCGAGCGCGAGATCCGCCGCGGAAATCATTATGACGGAGTGATCATGGATCCGCCGTCCTACGGGCGCGGTCCGGGCGGGGAAGTGTGGAAGCTGGAAGAGTGCGCATATGATCTTCTGCAGCTCGTGGTGCAGATTCTCACGGAAAAACCGCTGTTCTTCCTGATCAATTCCTATACCACCGGTCTGTCGCCGGCTTCCATGGGTTATATGCTGATGGATCTTATGCCGCATGCCGCATCCGGTACCCTGACAACGGGAGAACTCGGTCTGCCCGTTACCCAGAGCGGTCTGATCCTGCCCGCAGGTGCCAGCGCACGCTGGGAGAGAAGCGGAGGAAATGAACAATGAGCGCCATTATAAAAATCGAAAACCTCTCCTTCGCCTATCCGGCGGAGGAAGGACAGCAGCCTCATAAGGCGCTGGATAATGTGAATCTGGAGATCGAGGAAGGTTCCTTTGTGGCAATTCTCGGTCATAACGGAAGCGGGAAATCCACCCTTGCCAAGATGCTCAGTCTGGTTCTGATGCCCGACTCCGGCAGTGTCTGGCTGGACGGAAAGAATATGTCCGCTGAGGATATCACGGAAGAAGATATCCTGCAGGCGCGCCGGGAAGTGGGTATGGTGTTCCAGAATCCGGATAACCAGATCGTCGCTACCGTGGTGGAAGAGGATGTGGCATTCGGTCCGGAGAATCTGGGACTCCCGTCTGAGGAAATCCGCCGCCGCGTGGATGAAGCACTGGCGATGGTGGGGATGACGAAATACGCCCGTCATGCGCCCCATAAACTCTCCGGCGGTCAGAAACAGCGGATCGCCATCGCGGGCATCATCGCCATGCGCCGCAGATGTATCATTTTTGACGAAAGCACCGCCATGCTGGATCCCGTTGGCAGAAAAGAAGTCATGGCGACTATCGAACGGCTCAACCGCGAGGAAGGCATCACTGTTCTGCATATCACCCATTACATGAGTGAAGCCGTCCGCGCAGACCGCGTTGTTGTCATGGATCAGGGAAGTATCATCATGGACGGAACCCCGAAAGAAGTGTTCAGTCAGCCCGAAAAGCTGTGGGAAGTACGTCTGGATGTTCCGCAGACAACGGAACTACTGTATCACATGAAGAAAAACGGTCTGGACGTCCGTCTGGATATCTTTGATCCCGACGAATGTGCCGCCGAAATCGCATCCGCGCTCGCAAGTCTCTGAGCGTCGGAGCATCTATATCAGAAAGGAACTTTCCGCAGTGCGGGAGGTGACAGTGAAAATGTCTCAGGTAGAGCTGAAAAACGTATCTTTTGTGTACGGCGCCGGTGAACCCTATGAAATCCGTGCGCTGGACAATATTAATCTGACTCTCGGAGGCCCGCTCATGACCGGTTTCATGGGACATACGGGCAGCGGAAAATCCACGCTCGTTCAGCTTCTGAACGGAATCCTGAAACCCACATCCGGACAGGTGATCCTGGACGGAAAGGATATCTGGGAAGATCCGAAAAAAATCCGTGAAGTTCGGTGCAAAGTCGGACTTGTCATGCAGTATCCCGAATATCAGTTGTTTGATGAGACCGTGCGTGCGGATATCGCTTTCGGTCCGAAAAACATGGGTATGAGCCGTGAGGAGATCGACCGTACCGTGATGGAAGCGGCACGCTTCGCGGGGCTGGATGAATCACTGCTGGATAAATCTCCCTTTGATCTCTCAGGCGGTCAGAAGCGCCGTGCCGCTCTGGCAGGCGTTATCGCCATGCGTCCGGAGCTGCTTGTCCTGGATGAACCCGCAGCGGGACTGGATCCCGGCGGACGCCGCGAGATCCTCGGACGAATCCGGGATTACCAGAGAGAAAGCGGTACTTCCGTGGTGATCGTCAGCCACAGTATGGAGGATATGGCGCTGTACTGTGACCGCGTGATCGTAATGGCACACGGTCAGCTGAAAATGGACGGCAGCTGTGCAGAGGTGTTCAGCCGGTATGATGAACTGGTGGAACTGGGGCTGGATGTGCCGCAGATCACCTATGTGGCGGCAGCCCTGAAAGCGCAGGGGATCGATATCGGACGGGATATCTATACCGTCAAATACGCCGCATCCTGCGTGATGGAGAAAATGAAAAAATACAATATGTCTGCCGGAGGTGAGAAAAAATGAATCTGGATATCACCATCGGTCAGTACTGTGAGGGCAATTCCGTTCTGCACCGTATGGATCCCCGCGCCAAGATCGTTGCCGCAATCCTTTATATCGTTGTTATCTTTCTGGCAAAGAATCTGTTCGGATTTGTGCTTCTCTGCGCGTCCGCTGCCTTGCTGATCGCTGTATCCGGCATCCCCGCACGCATCATCCTGAAAAGCATGAAGCCCCTGATGTTCATTATCCTGTTCACCGCGGTAATCAATATCTTCTGGATGCAGGGGGAGACGCTGCTCGTTCATTTCTGGATCATCAATATCTATGCAGAGGGAATTTTCAATGCACTGATGATTGCACTGCGCATTATTCTTCTGCTGATCGGTACGAGTATTTTCATGACCTATACCACTACGACTATCGCACTGACCGACGGTCTGGAACAGCTTCTGGCTCCCTTTGCCAAGCTGAAGCTGCCGGTGCATGAATTCTCCATGATGATGACCATCGCTCTGCGCTTCATTCCTACGCTTGTGGAGGAAACGCAGAAGATCATGAACGCCCAGAAAGCCCGCGGCGCGGATTTTTCCACCGGATCACTCATGCAGCGCGCCAAGGCACTTGTACCGATCCTTGTTCCTCTGTTCATCTCCGCGTTCCGACGCGCCGATGAGCTGGCTACCGCCATGGAATGCCGCTGCTATACCGGCGGAGAGGGACGTACCCGTATGAACGTCCTCCATGCCCGGGTGTCCGATTTTATCGTGTGCCTGCTGGTGATCGCGCTGGGCGCTGCAGTGGTTCTGCTCAATCAGCTGGGCGGATTCTCGCTTTCGTGGTGACGCAGCATGAAGATCCTGCTGAAAATCCGCTATGACGGCGGAGCTTACTGCGGTTTTCAGGCACAGCCAAACGGCGTTTCCGTGCAGGGTGTTCTGACGGAGGCTTTTTCCGGAATGTTTGGATTCCCCTGCAATATCACCGGATGCAGCCGCACTGACAGCGGCGTCCATGCCCTGAGCTTCTGCGCATCCGTGGAACCGAAAGAGGAAATTTTGCGGGATACGCAGTGGTGCCGTGTCCCTGTCGGGAAAATCCACCGGGCGGTCAATGTGCTTCTGCCCGATGATATCTCCGTTGTTGCCGCGGCGGAAGTGCCGGATGATTTTCATCCCCGGTATAATGTTGTGCAGAAAACATATGAATATCATATCCTGCGTACGCCTGCCCGGGATCCGTTTCTGCACGGACGTGCTTTTCATGCGCCGCGCAGAATACCGGAAGAGGGGATTGCCCTCATGCGGCAGACCGCCGGGATTTTCGTGGGAAAGCACGATTTCTCCGGCTATATGGCTGCCGGCTCCAAAATAACCGATGCGGTGCGGACTGTATGTGCGGCAGAGGTGGAGGAAAAAGACGAATTGCTGATCTATCGTGTAAGCGCGGACGGATTTCTCTATAATATGGTGCGCATTATGGCGGGAACACTGCTTGACTGCGCATACGGACGGCTGACCCCCGATGATGCGGACCGTGCCCTGCGCACAGGGGACAGGACTGCCGCTGGATTTACCGCTCCCGGACACGGACTGTATCTGTGCCGCGTGGAGTATGACCGTCCGGTCGACTGGCTTTGCGAATAACAGGGAGGTATTATGCCTGCTGAAAAAACACTCATCAGACATACAGGCGAAAAAAAGGAAGCGCGCAATTCCTATTATCTGCATATAGCGAATGTCTACCGACTGCTGAAATGGGGAATGCTTCTTCTGTTTACGCTGTATCTTGTCTGTATGCTGATCTGGCAGAGAGAGAATATCACATACGATAATCTGCTCTATCTGATACGGGATCTGAATCTCTCCTCTGATACAGAGGGGGATTTCGGTGCCGTCAGTTATGACGAACAGCAGAATATGCTTTTCGGCGAGTTTCAGAATAATCTGGCAGTGGCAGGCTCTTCCGGTATCCGTCTGTATGACGGGGCGGGGAACTGCGTGCTGAGTGATGCCCTTTCCTATAAAAATTCCGTCCTTGAAACGGGCGATAAATATATGCTCCTGTACGATGCGGGCGGAAATGAGTATGCACTCTTTACTTCTCTCGCCTGTGTACTGCAGGGTAAAACAGAGCATGCACTCCAGCATGCCGCCGTCAGTGACAGCGGCGCATACTGCACAGTTACGCGCAGTGACGAAACCAAGTATAAAATCACGCTGTACAATGCGGCGTTTCTGGAAATTGCCGCTTATTATCTGGATTCCTATGTGATAGCTGCCGCCGTGCATCCGGAGGGAAAGAGCGTTGCCGTTCTTACCATCACCTCGTCGGATTGGTCGATTCAGTCGGCGGTGTCGTTCTATTCAGCTTTTTCCCGGGAGACGAAGAGTGTTTCTCTGGGCAATTCTCTGCCTGCTTCGGCTCATTATCTGAAGAACGGTACACTGGTTGTGGTGTGCGATGACTGTATCGTATATCTTGGCGAAAACGGGGAGGAAATCGCCCGTATTCCGCTGGGAGCATCTGCACTTTCGTACTGCAGTGTGTCCGATAATAAAACGGCAGTGGTTTGCCGGGAGAATGTCCTTGGCAGTACGAGCCGCATCCTTGTCCTGGACAGCGCCGGAAAAACGCTGTTTGATGAGACCCGCTCCGGGAAAGTTTCCTCGGTGACCGCGTCCTCCGGTGAGAATGCCGCATATATAGTGTACAGTGACAGTGTGGAGATAGTCTCCGTGCTTGAGTGCAAAACGTATCCGTACACGGGACATTTGCAGGCACTCAGGGAAATAGCCGGATGTCCGGTGCTCTGTTTCGCGGCAGGCGCTCAGCCTTTGTATGACTTGACAGAACCGTAAGGAGGTAAATATGAATCTGATCTTTGACGGCATTGTTCTTGCAGCCGCTCTTCTCTCCATTATTCTTGGCGCAAAGCGCGGCTTCATCAAATCAGTGATGGGCGTGTGTACGTTGATTGCCGCTTTGTTTGTGGCGTATGCATTTACACCGCCGCTTTCCGCCTATATTGAATCCCGTCCTTTTATTCGTTCCATCTCTTCCTCTATTACAGATACGATAAAATCCCTGTCTGCCAATGACAGAGGTACGTACGATCTGGACCGGCTGTTTGCCGACATGCCGGATGCGTTCAGACAGATCGTTGACCGCTATAAGGCAGATCCGGAAGAGCTGATGGAAAGTGTGCCGCCTGCAGCGGATTCCGCCGCGGGTACGGTGGATACCCTGTCGGATCTGATCGCGGAACCAGTTGCAGGGGCTATTTCCGGTGCACTCGCATTCCTCGGTCTGTTCGTGGCTACGGTGATAGCTTTGAAAATCTTCACATGGCTTCTGGATCTGATTTTCCAGCTGCCTGTGCTGAAATCAGCCAATTCCATGCTGGGTTTTCTCTTCGGCGTGGTGGCGGCGCTTGTGTGGGCATGGGTGCTCAGCTCCCTGTCGGTTACGCTGATCGGCGCCATGTCTTCGATCTCTCCCGATCTGTTCAGCGAAACAATCGTGGATAATACGGTGATCATAAAATTCTTCAGCAGTCTGAATCTCAATGAACTGCTGGATTATGTGATCCGGTAAGCAAAAAACAGAAAGGTTCCGCCGCCGGGCGGATGCAGGTATATAATTATGGTAATGTGTTCCCGATGCAAGAAGAGAATGGCTGTTGCGTTCGTCTCCCATATGGAGAACGGACAGATGAAGCAGGACGGTCTCTGCATCCGGTGCGTGCGTGAGCTTGGAATCAAGCCCGTCAACGACATGATAGCAAAAATGGGGCTCAGTGAAGAAGATCTGGAACGTATGAGCACCGATATGGAAAATATGCTCAGCGCGGCGGAGGAGGCTTCCGCCGAGGATGATGCTTCCGCTGAAACGCCTGATGATGCGGATAATAACGATTCCGCAGATGCGGCTGATAATAAAGAAGAAAAATCCGACGGAGACGGTGAAGCCGCAGAACCGCCGGCGGACAGCCGCGCTCCCGCGGTGGATTTCGGCAAGCTGTTCGGGGGAGGATTCCCATTCCCGATGCAGCAGAAACGCCCCCGTCAGGAAAGCGGCGGGAAATCATCCGCGAAAAAGCCGGAGCGCAAATTCCTCACGGCATACTGCCAGAATCTGACAGCCCGTGCCGCCAAGGGCGAGTTGGATCGGGTTGTGGGACGCGAGCGTGAGCTGGACCGGGTGATCCAGATCCTCTGCCGCCGTCAGAAGAATAATCCCTGCCTGATCGGTGAGCCGGGTGTCGGTAAAACCGCCATCGCCGAAGCACTTGCGCAGAAAATTGCCGCTAATGATGTTCCCTATAAGCTTCGCGGATATGAGATCTGCCTGGTGGATCTGACTGCTCTTGTGGCGGGAACCCAGTTCCGCGGACAGTTTGAATCCCGTGTTCAGGGACTTCTTTCCGATGTGCGCAGTGCCGGAAATGTGATTCTTGTCATTGACGAAGTACACAATATCGTCGGTGCCGGCGACGCGGAGGGAAGTATGAGCGCCGCCAATATCCTGAAACCTGCGCTGTCCCGCGGAGAAATTCAGGTGATCGGTGCCACGACCATGAACGAATACCGCAAATATATCGAAAAGGATACCGCGCTTGAGCGCCGCTTCCAGCCCGTCACCGTCAATGAACCCAATATGGAAGAGACGGAAGCTATCCTTGCCGGTATCAAGCATTACTACGAGAATTACCACGGAATCCGTATTCCGGATCATGTTCTCCGCACAGCCGTTACACTCAGTGAACGGTACATCACCGACCGTTATCTCCCCGATAAAGCGATCGACCTGATTGACGAAGCCGCTTCCCATATCTCCCTTTCTTCTCCGGAGATCAACGAAAAACGGGATCTGACGGATAAACGGGAGAAACTGAAAAAAGAACTGGATGCCCTGGAAGCCAAAGCGGCGCAGGGGGAGCCGGATGAGGAGACCTATAAGCGGCTTGCCGATCTGAAAGTGGAACTGCTCCGTATGGAGGAGCGTCTGGAAGCGCTTACCGCGGTCTGCGATGCCATCGAGATGACCGCATCCGATCTGGCAGACGTGATCGAAATCTGGACCGGTGTCCCTGCATCCACGATTTCCGAGGATGAATACAGCCGCCTTGCCAAACTGGAAGAGCGCCTCAGCGCCCGTATTGTCGGTCAGAGCGAAGCGGTTTCAGCCGTTGCCCGTGCAATCCGCCGCGGCAGAGCCGGCGTATCCTATAAGCGTAAGCCGGTGTCCTTTATCTTTGCCGGCCCTACCGGTGTGGGTAAAACCGAACTTGTGAAGGTGCTCGCACAGGATCTCTTCTCAACGCCCGATGCTCTGATCCGTCTGGATATGAGTGAATTCATGGAAAAATTCACTGTTTCACGCATCACCGGTGCCGCTCCCGGTTATATCGGCTATGATGATGCCGGTCAGCTGACGGAGAAGATCCGCCGCCGTCCCTATTCCGTGATTCTGTTCGATGAAATCGAAAAAGCACATCCCGATGTGATGAATATCCTGCTGCAGATTCTGGATGACGGACAGATTACCGATTCCCACGGAAAGAAAGTCAGCTTTGAAAACGCCGTTATCGTGATGACCACCAATGCCGGCTCCGCCGATGTGTCCGCACCGGCAGGCTTTACCGATGCGCCTCAGGCGCTGGCAAATGATAAGACCGAAAAAGCGCTGGCAGGATTTCTGCGCCCGGAATTCCTCAACCGGGTGGACGAGATCATTACGTTCCGCTCACTTTCCGCCGAGGATTTCCGCGGTATAGCTTCGCTGATGCTGGGCGACTGCGCCAAAGCACTTGCCGAGAAGAATATCCGCCTGACCTGGACGGATGCCGCCGCCGCACTGATCGCAGAGAAATCCTACTCCGCCAAGTACGGCGCGCGCAATATGCGCCGCTATATCCAGCGTGAGGTGGAAGATAAGATCGCCGGAGAGATCGTCCGTATGCAGGGCAATCTGAGCGCGGTGGATCTGGATGCCTTGGGCGGCAGCCTGCACGTCAGCGCAATCTGAGGAATATGGAAAAAGACAGAAAGAATGCCCGGAATAACTGGCATGCCCTGGACGCGGAGGAAGTCGTACAGCGGCTTGGCAGTAATGCCGCCGCGGGACTGTCGCCGAAGGAAGCGGCATCCCGCCGCAGGAAAGCCGGCATCTGCCGGCTGTGGCAGGTCAGCCGGGCGTCCTCGACGCAGATCCTGTTCGGAGAGTTTCTCGACTTTGCGGCAATCCTTCTTATGATTACCGCCGCTGTAGCCGCCGTGTTTGAACGCGGTGAGGAAGCGGCGGCACTCTGCATGCTCCTTGTGGTTTCCGCACTGATCCGCACCGCTACTTCCGTCACCGCACAGCGGATCTTTGAATCCGCGGCGAAAGAATATATTCCGCGCACAACGGTGATCCGGGGAGGGAAGTGTATTTCCCTTACCGCGGAAGATGTGGTTCCCGGCGATATCCTGTTCCTGTCTCCGGGTGATACAGTCGTGTGTGATGCCCGGCTGCTCTCCGGTGAGCTCGATGTGCTGGAAAATTCCGTAACGAGCGATAACGGTATCTGTCATAAACGTGCTGCCGATGTCCTGCCGGAACATACTGCCTGCGCAAGACGGTCCAATATCGCCTTTGCTTCCACATCCGTCGTGATGGGCAATGCCCGTGCCGTGGCGGTTGCCGTGGGAGAGAATACCTATGCCTATGCCCGCCGTGGCTATATCACCGTGCGCTGTGACAGCGAATGCGGCGTACTGCAGAAGCTGAGCGCGTGGTGCCGTTCCGTTTCCCTTGTGATGACCGCAGCTGTGCTGCTGATCACACTGGGTGGGCTGTTTGTCGGGAATACGGATGCTTCCATTGATGCACTGTTTCTGTCCGCCCTTGCGCTGGCAGTGGCATCCATGAGCGAATTCCTCAGTGTAATTGCGTCCATTATTCTGGCATGTTCTATCCGTATGCTCCGCGGAGCGTCGGAGGGCGGCTCCGTTATCAAAAATCCTTCCGCCATTGAAACCTTCGCGAAAGCGGAATGCGTGGTTTTCTCCTCGGAAAATCTGCTCCGCTCGGACAATCTATCCATCGGCGCGTGGTATGCGGATGCGGAGATGCACGATGCGCCCGAACCGCAGAAGGGCGCTCCGGCACTGCTGGCGCTTCTGCAGTGGTGTTCACTCAGCTCCGGCGGCAGGACAACGGCACTGAGTGCGGGCGGCGAAGGAATTCCGGAAAATGAACTCTATGAGCTTTCCGGAAAATTTATGCACATGTACAGCGGCGCGGCTCATGCGCTGTCCGCTTCTCAGACAGCCGCGGCATGTACCGCCGATGATGCGCTGCATACCGCACTTGTTCCGGCGGGGAAGGATATGTACGCCTATGTCTGCGGCAGTCTGGATGATGTGCTCCCGTGCTGCAGCAACGTGATGGTTAACGGCGTTCCACAGCCGATAACCCATGAAATGCGTCTGAGACTGCAGGAGGATGCGGCGCAGTATACCCGCCGCTGTGTCCGGACCGTGGCGGTCGCCATGCGGCTGTCCCCTTATAATAATTTGGCAAAAGTATCCGCTCTGCATAATAAACTGACGATGATCGGCTATTATACTGTGCTGAATCCGGTGGAACTTTCCCTGACACGCTGTGTGCAGAAAAGCCGTACCGGCGGAATTCGCTTTGCGCTTCTTGCCGAAGACAGCGAAAAAGCCCGTTATCTGGCGGGAGAAGCGGGAATTCTCGGGGAAAACGATCTGTTTGTTGAAAAAACGGAGGAAAATCTGCTTTCCGATTGGCTGGAGAATCCGGAAAACCGCTGTGCGGTGATCTGTGCCTCCACTTCCGAAGAGAAAAAAACAGTGGTAAAATCCATCCGCGAGGCCTGGGGGAATACCGTCTGCATAGGAAGCGAGATGCGTGATCTTGCCTCAATGAGCGAGGCGGATGCATCCGCAGCCGCATTCCCGGGCGGTATGCATCATCCGCAATGCGTGCACCGACGCGCCGATGCCCTTGCGGGACAGCTGACTGACGGTAAAAACGCACGCAGTGCTCCCGCTTTTGAAGCTTTGCGGATGATCGGCTACTGTAAAAATGCGCTGATCAATCTCCGCGGTGCGGCGGAATATCTGCTGGTTTCCCAGTCGCTCCGGCTGACGCTGACGCTTGCGGCGGTGATGCTTGGGATGCCGCTTCTGTCTCCTCTTCGGATCCTGAGCTGGGGACTTGTTCTGGATTATGCGGCTGTTCTTTCTCTTGCGTTCCGTACACCCCGACTGGGTGTGCTGGAGGTTCCCGCAAAGCAGACGGATCTGCCGTCTCTGCGTACCGGAATTCTTTTTCCCGTCATCAGCGGCGTGTTCAGCGCCGTGCTGATTGCCGCGGTTCCATGGATCGCGGAAGCAGTCGGTTTCCCGGCGGATGAGGCGGGTGCGGCGTATATTTTCTACGCCGGCGGAATACTTGCTTCCCTTGCGGCATTGTGCCAGACGATGTTCGGCGGGCGTACCTTCGGAGGAATCCGTATTCATGCGGCATACATGATCTACCTTGTTCTGGTGATTGTCGTCCTGATCATGTCTGCATTCCGGCAGGGCGTTGCCTCGCTTCCGATGACGCCCGTTCATTTCGCAATGGCAGCCGTTCCGGCGTTTGTTCTCTTTGCTCTGCAGCATATGTATAAGCACACAAATAACATGGAGCACCGTGAAAAATGAGACAGTGTCTCCCTGCAAAGGTGTGAAAAACAGGCATTGCCGAAATATTTCTGTGAAAAAATCTGTGAATTCATTCGGATGCTATTGTAATATGTTCAATTTTGTAGTATAATAACTATATCTGAGATTTCGACTTTACGATATCAGAAAAACATTAATGAAAGCGAGTTGTTGATATAATGGCAGAAAACGAAAAACAGCAGTCTGAAGAATGTACCCATGACTGTTCCACCTGTTCTGCTAACTGCTCGTCCCGTTCCGGCGGTATCCAGAAGGAACCGCTGAACTCGCAGAGCACTGTCCGTCACGTAATCGGTGTCGTCAGCGGTAAAGGCGGCGTCGGCAAATCTATAGTAACTTCCATGATGTCCGTTCTGATGCGCCGCCGTGATTACGGAGTCGCTGTTCTTGACGCGGATATCACCGGTCCTTCCATCCCGAAATCCTTCGGTGCAAAGGGCGATATCATCAGTGACGGCAACGGTCTGATTCCCCTGACCACCAAAACCGGCATCCAGATGATCTCCGTCAATCTTCTTCTGGAAGATGAGACCCGTCCGGTTGTCTGGCGCGGTCCCGTTATCGCCGGTACCGTCAAGCAGTTCTGGACCGATGTGATCTGGAACGATGTGGATTATATGTTTGTGGATATGCCTCCGGGAACCGGTGACGTTCCGCTGACTGTATTCCAGTCCCTGCCCCTTGACGGCATTATCATCGTTACCACGCCTCAGGAGCTGGTTTCCATGATCGTCAAGAAGGCAATCAATATGGCAAACCTCATGAATATTCCGGTTATCGGACTTGTTGAGAATATGTCCTATGTGAAATGCCCCGACTGCGGCAAGGAACTTCACGTGTTCGGTGAGAGCCGTGCGGAAGAAGTATGCGCAGAATACGGCATCAAGCTGCTCGGACGTGTTCCGCTGGATCCCAACCTTGCATCCCTCTGCGATAAGGGTATCATTGAGCTGATGGAAAATGATTACCTCGATGCCGCAGCGGCTGCTGTCAGTGATTTCTGCGAATGACCGTATCCGGTTGTTTGTCGAGATAGATTCAAAATCTTTATATCTGTTATCTAAAATTTTTTCCAGGAGGATTTTTCGTCATGAAAAAAGCAATGACCACTGTACCTTTTCAGGGTACACCGGAGCAGAAAGCAGCACTTGACGCTCTGATCGCCAAGTACAAAGATGATCCGGGCGCGCTCATGCCTGTTCTGCAGCAGGCTCAGGACATCTACGGCTATCTGCCCGCAGAGGTTCAGAAGGAGATCGCAGCCGGACTTGATATCCCCGTGTCCGAGGTTTTCGGCGTTGTTACCTTCTATGCACAGTTCCTGCTCAACCCCAAGGGAACGTATCCGGTAGCTATCTGCCTCGGTACTGCATGCTACGTTAAGGGCGCAGGCAAGCTGATGGAGAAGACCGAAGAACTGCTTGGCATCAAGAACGGTGAGCTTACTGCTGACCGTAAGTTCAGCCTGGAAGCTACCAGATGCATCGGTGCGTGCGGTCTTGCTCCCGTACTTACTGTTGGTGAGGACGTTTACGGACGTCTTGAACCCAGCATGCTGAAGGATATTTACGCGAAATACTGATCTTCGGACACAGCCGCAGCTATTGCGGCCTGTTGATACAGCGAAAGGACGGTTGTTTCCGTGAAAATTAAAGAAATAAAGGATCTGCTCGGTGCGCAGCTTCTCTGCGGCGAGGAAAATCTCGACCATGAAGTGTACTCTGCGTGCTGCAGCGACATGATGAGCGATGTCCTTGCGTACGTCAAGGATCAGGGCGTTCTGCTCACCGGTCTGGTTAATCCGCAGGTGATCCGTACTGCCAGTATGATGGATATGATCTGCATCGTTTTCGTCCGCGATAAATGTCCCACAGAGGAAATGGTGGAACTTTCCCGCGAAAGCGGTATCGTGGTCCTCTCTTCTTCTCTGCGGGCGTATGAAGCGTGCGGCCTGCTGTATCACAGTGGCCTGCGCGGATCGCAGGGGGAAACTCATGTCTGAAGTTCTGAAATTTCATTTTGATGTCGATGGGGAAAATTTCTCCTCCGCCGGTGAGGCGTCGGTCGTCATGAAGAAAAAACTGAGACAGCTCGGTTTTTCTCCGGAAGTGATGCGCCGTGTCTCTATCGCCATGTACGAGGGTGAGATCAATATGGTCATCCACGCCAACGGCGGTACAGCGGATGTGCTCGTCAGCGATGATGAGATCGAGATTATTCTCAGCGACAGCGGTCCCGGTATTCCGGATATTGCGCTTGCCATGCAGGAGGGCTACTCCACTGCCACAGATAACGTGCGTGCGCTCGGTTTCGGCGCAGGTATGGGGCTGCCCAATATGCGGAAATACACCGACTACATGAATATCGACACAAAGGTCGGCGTCGGCACTACGGTGACGATGAAGGTCAAGGTACAGTAAACCTGACTGCAGCCGCCGACCGGAAGCCGAAAGGCAAGGTACGGTCATGAATACATACAAGCATTCCGTGTCGCTGGATGAGAGCAAATGCCAAGGATGCACGACCTGCCTGAAGCGCTGCCCGACGGAAGCGATCCGTATCCGGGAAGGGCGCGCGGTCATCAGTTCCGTGCGATGCATCGACTGCGGCGAGTGTATTCGGGTCTGCCCTCATAAAGCTAAAAAAGCCATTCACGATGCGCTTGAGTGCCTCGGTGCATATAAATATACCGTTGCACTTCCTGCGCCTTCTCTGTACGGTCAGTTTGATAATCTGGATAATATCGGTTATATCCTGGAAGGTCTGAGAAAGATCGGCTTTGACGATGTGTTTGAAGTGGCGAAAGCCGCAGAGCTTGTCTCTGCCTACACACGTCTCTATCTGAATCAGCCGGATATTCCGAAACCGGTCATCAATTCCGCCTGCCCGGTTATTACCCGCATGATCAGCATGAACTATCCCTGCCTGTGCGATCATGTGATGCCGATTCTCCCTCCGGTGGATATCGCCGCGACTCTCGCGCGCGAAAAAGCCCTCAGAGAGCATCCGGAATTGACGTCGGCAGATGTCGGTATCTTCTTTATTTCCCCCTGTCCCGCTAAGGCAAGTTACGTGAAAAACGGCTTTGCCGGGGACAAGAATAATATCGATCATGTCCTTTCCGTGCGCGATGTCTATTTCCGTCTGATCGACGTTATGAAAAATCTGGATGAACCCGAACTTGCTACCGAATCCGGTCTCGTCGGAATCGGCTGGGCATCTACCGGCGGTGAGTCCGCTGCGATTTTCAATGAACGCTATCTGGCTGCAGACGGAATCGAAAACTGCATCCGCGTGCTCGATCAGATCGATAATGAAGATATCCCCAATCTGGATTATGTGGAACTGAACGCCTGCAGCGGCGGCTGCGTCGGCGGTGCAATGACGGTTGCCAATCCGTATATCGCACAGGCGAGACTGCAGAACCTCAAACGGTATCTGCCCGTCTCTCCCAACCGTCCCTCGGATGAGACTGTTCCCGAGGAGGTCAAAACCGATGCCGCTCTTGCGTATAATCCCAACGCGCTTCTCTCCGAGGATCGCGGTCAGGCGATGCGCATGATGCAGGATATCGAGGAAATCTGCTGTGAGCTTCCCGGAATTGACTGTGGTTCCTGCGGCGCACCTACCTGTACAGCTTTTGCCGAAGATATCATCAAGGGTGAAACCACCATGGATGAATGTACCGTAATCATGCGGGAACTCTTCCACAGATATCTGCGGGAACATGAAGAAAAAGCTATCGCGGAAGGTCTGAAGCCGCTGATACACAAGGAGAAAAAAGAGTCCGAGTGACTCAGCACACCAGGTGGGAGGTGATCCGGTGCTCTTTTCTGAACTGACCGATTTATCTCTGAAACATATTGCCGGTCCCGCGGCAGAGGAGTTTGACGGTGTCTACGTCGGCGATCTGCTCAGCCGGGCTATGGGACATGTGGAGGCGGGTAATCTCTGGATCACGATTATGAATAACATAAACGTAATCGCAGTTGCCAGCCTGTCGGAAGCTTCTGCTGTGATTCTTGCAGAGGGCGTCGCCCTTACCGAAGATGCAGAAGAAGCCGCCCGCGAAAAGAATATCTCCGTGTATTCTTCCGAAAAAAGCGCGTTTACCCTCTGTGCGGAAATTGCACAGCGTATGGGTGGCGTGTAATGACCCGCTATTTCTATGATCTGCATATCCATTCCTGTCTGTCTCCCTGCGGAGACGACGATGCCACACCCGCCAATATCGCGGCTATGGCTGCACTGAACGGTCTGCAGATCGTGGCTCTGACGGATCATAATACCTGCCGCAATTGCCCGTCCTTTTTCAAGGCGGCAAAGGCGCTGGGACTGATCCCTATCGCCGGTATGGAGCTGACCACAGCGGAGGATATCCATGTGATCTGCCTGTTTCCCACACTGGAGCAGGCAATGGCGTTCAACGATACAGTGGACAGCTGCCGGATAAAAATTCCCAATAAAACCGCTGTCTTCGGACACCAGTACCTGATGGATGAGGACGAAACAATTCTCGGTGAAGAACCGGATCTGCTGATCAATGCCACAACGCTTTCCCTTGAGGATGCGTTCAGTGCGGTGAATGCCGCAGGCGGTATCTGCTATCCGGCACATATCGACCGCACATCCAACGGAATCGTTGCCATGCTCGGCGCATTTCCAGATGAACCGGCGTATACCGCGTATGAACTTCACGATGCGGATGCCGATGCCGGATGCAGGGAGAAATTCCCCCGGCTGGCATCTCTGACAAGAATCGTTTCTTCCGATGCCCATGAACTGGGAGCCGTTTCGGAGGCGGAAAACAGCGTTCTGCTGGAGGATGAACCGTATTCCTCCCGACTTGTGACGGATAATCTGTTCGCCCTGCTGCGCGGAAATGGAGAGTAGCTATGGATGAGTTTTCTCTGTATGTTCTGGATATCACCATGAACTCTGTGAGAGCCGGTGCGCAGAATATTGCCATCACACTTCGTGAGGAGGGGGAATGGCTGGATTTCTCCGTGCAGGACGACGGCTGCGGAATGACCGAAGAACAGGTTGCGCGTCTGCATAATCCGTTCTTCACTACCCGCAAGACTAGGAATGTCGGACTGGGAATTCCATTCCTGACCATGCTGGCTGAAATGACCGGCGGAAACGTGAAGATCACTTCCGTGCATGAATCCGTATCTGCGGAGCACGGAACAAAAACTGCCGCCCGCTTCGGTCGGAAACATATTGATTTTATCCCTTTGGGCGACCTTGTGAGTACCGTTACAACGCTTATTCAGGGCAGCCCCCAGGTGAATTTCACCTATGATCACCATACGGAAAAGGGAAGTGTACACCTCTCGTGTGCCGAACTGAAAGCTGTACTCGGTGATGACATATCGCTCGCAGAACCGGAGATTCTTGCCTGGATTGAAGGATATCTGAAAGAGCAATATGCTGAACTTGTTTAATTTTTAATTAAATAAAGAAAGGATCCAACCAAATGAAGTCTGTTGAAGAATTGATGGCCATCAAAGCCAAAATGCAGGACAAGGTTGCCGTTCGCCGCGGCGTAACCGACATGAGAATCGTTGTAGGTATGGCTACCTGCGGCATCGCTGCCGGTGCACGTCCCGTACTCAACGCATTTGTTGAGGGTGTGAACGCTGCCGGACTGACCGAAAAGGTTACCGTAACCCAGACCGGATGCATCGGCATCTGCCAGTACGAGCCCGTTGTTGAAGTTCATACTCCCGACGGCGAGAAAGTTACTTATGTAAAGATGACGGCTGAAAAAGCTGCTGAGATCATCGAGAAGCATATCAAGGGCGGCAATGTTGTTACCGAATACACCATCGGTGCTGCCAAGTAATACCACAGGAGGATAACAATAATGATTCGCTCACATGTACTGATCTGCGGCGGTACCGGATGTACTTCCTCCGGAAGCGTTGCACTTCGTGATAAGCTCGCTGAAGAGCTGAAAGCAAAAGGTCTTGAGGAAGAAATCAAGATCGTTATGACCGGCTGCTTCGGTCTCTGCGCTCTCGGTCCGATCATGATCGTGTATCCCGAGGGAACCTTCTACAGCTGCGTGAAGGTGGATGATATCCCTGAAATCGTTGAGGAGCATCTCCTCAAGGGTCGTATTGTAGACCGTCTCGTTTACAATGATGCTGCTCACGGTAAGGGCGGCGAGGAAGAGGCTGCTGCCGCTTCTCTGTCCGAGACTCAGTTCTACAAGAAGCAGAAGCGCGTTGCTCTCCGTAACTGCGGTGTTATCAACCCTGAGAATATTGAAGAGTATATCGCAATGGACGGTTATTTCGCACTTGCCAAGGTCGTCCAGGAGATGACCCCCGAAGAGGTTATCCAGACCGTCCTGGATTCCGGTCTCCGCGGACGCGGCGGCGGCGGATTCCCCACCGGTCGTAAATGGCAGTTTGCCCGTGCTTCCGTTTCCGATAAGAAGTACGTTGTTTGTAATGCCGACGAGGGCGACCCGGGCGCATTCATGGACCGTTCCGTGCTCGAGGGTGACCCCCACGCTCTGATCGAGGCTATGGCTATCGCCGCTTACGCTATCGGTGCTGACGAAGGTTGGGTTTATGTCCGTGCTGAGTACCCGATCGCTGTTCGCCGTCTGAACATCGCTATTGAAGATGCTCGCAAGGCAGGCATCCTCGGTAAGAATATCTTCGGTTCCGACTTCAACTTCGACCTCCATATCCGTCTCGGTGCAGGTGCATTCGTGTGCGGCGAGGAGACCGCTCTGCTGACCTCTATTGAGGGTAACCGCGGTGAGCCCAGACCCCGTCCTCCGTTCCCGGCTGTCAAGGGTCTGTGGGGCAAACCCACCATCATCAATAACGTTGAGACCTATGCCAACATTCCTCAGATCATCCTGAAGGGTGCTGAATGGTTCTCTGCAATGGGTACCGAGAAGTCCAAGGGTACCAAGGTATTCGCTCTGGGCGGAAAGATCACCAATACCGGTCTTGTTGAGGTTCCGATGGGTACCACCCTGCGCGAAATCGTTGAAGACATCGGCGGCGGCGTGCCGAACGGCAAGAAGTTCAAGGCAGCGCAGACCGGCGGTCCTTCCGGCGGATGCATCCCCGCTTCTCTCATCGATGTTCCGATCGACTATGATAACCTGATCGCCATCGGCTCCATGATGGGTTCCGGCGGTCTGATCGTCATGGACGAGGACACCTGTATGGTTGACCTCGCTAAGTTCTTCCTGGAGTTCACTGTGGACGAGTCCTGCGGTAAGTGCGCACCCTGCCGTATCGGTACTGTCCGTATGCTGGAGATCCTGAATAAGATCTGCGACGGCAACGGCGAAATGGAAGACCTTGATAAGCTGGAAGAGCTTGCTAACTACATCAAGGCCGGTTCTCTCTGCGGTCTGGGTCAGACTGCTCCGAACCCTGTCCTGTCCACTCTCCGTTACTTCCGTGAGGAGTACGTCGCTCATATCAAGGATAAGAAGTGCCCTGCAGGCGTCTGCAAGAAGCTGCTGAACTACGTTATCGATGCCGATAAGTGTAAGGGCTGCACGCTGTGCTCCAGAGTCTGCCCGGCCGGCGCAATCTCCGGTAAGGTTAAGGAACCCCATGTGATTGATACCGCAAAGTGCATTAAGTGTGGCGCTTGTATGGAAAAATGTAAGTTCGGCGCCATTTCCAAAAAGTAAGAAGGGAGCCGTAACAAGCAATGGATATGGTAAAAGTAAAAGTTAACGGTATTGAGGTTGAAGTTCCTGCGAACGGTACTGTCCTCGACGCCGCAAGAGTTGCCGGCATCAACATTCCGACGCTCTGCTATCTGAAAGATATCAACGAAATCGGTGCCTGCCGTCTCTGCCTCGTTGAGGTAACCGGCGCACGCGGTCTCGTTACCTCCTGCGTGTACCCTGTTACCGAGGGTATGGAGATCTTCACCAACACCGAGAAGGTTAAGGCAGCACGCAAGATGAACCTTGAGCTGGTTCTTTCCGCTCATAATAAGCAGTGCCTCTCCTGCGTCCGTTCCACCACCTGTGAGCTGCAGAAGCTCTGCAACGAGTACGGCGTAGATGAGAACTACTTCCACTCTGATGACAGAACCTTCGAGATCGATGATTCTTCCGTCTCCATCATCCGCGATAACAGCAAGTGCATCCTGTGCCGCCGCTGCGTTGCTGCCTGCAACAAGCTCCAGGGCATCGGTGCTATCGGCGCTGTAAACCGCGGTTATGACGCAATGATCGAATCTCCCAACGCGCTCAAGCTGGCTGATACCTCCTGCATCAACTGCGGTCAGTGTATCGTTGCATGCCCGACCGGCGCTCTGTATGAGAAGGATGATACCGCGGCAGTATTTGCAGCTATCAACGATCCTACCAAGCATGTGGCTATCTGCGCTGCTCCTTCCGTTCGTGCTACCATCGGCGAGTGCTTCGGCTACGAGCCCGGTACCGACGTTGAGGGTCAGATGGTTGCCGCTATGAAGCGCCTCGGCTTCGACGGCGTTTATGACATGAACTTCACCGCTGACCTCACCATTATGGAAGAGGCTCACGAGTTCATCGGCCGTGTTCAGAACGGCGGCGCTCTGCCTATGATCACCTCCTGCTCTCCCGGATGGGTTAAGTACTGCGAGCACTATTTCCCGGAGATGACCGAGAATCTGTCTACCTGCAAGTCTCCTCAGCAGATGTTCGGTGCTATCTATAAGGCTTACTTCGCAAAGAAGATGGGCATCGATCCCAAGGACGTTGTCTTCGTATCTGCAATCCCCTGCACCGCGAAGAAGTTCGAGGTTTCCCGTCCCGGTCAGGATGTGGAAGGCGTTCCCGGTGTTGACTATGCAATCACCACCCGTGAACTTGCCCGCATGATCGATGCCGCAGGTATCGACTTCCGTGCTCTGAAGGACGAGAAGTTCGATTCTCCTGTTGATATCGGCTCCGGCGCCGGCGTTATCTTCGGTGCTACCGGCGGCGTTATGGAAGCAGCTCTCCGTACTGCAGCAGAGGTTATCCTCGGCAAGCCTCTTGAGAAGGTTGACTTCGAAGCAGTTCGCGGTACCGAGGGTATCAAGTTTGCTTCCTATAAGCTGGGTGATCTGGAACTCAACGTTGCTGTTGCCAGCGGTACTGCCAACGCTTCCAAGCTCCTCAAGGGCGTTCAGGACGGCACTTACAAGGTTGACTTCATCGAGATCATGGGATGCCCCGGCGGCTGTGTAAACGGCGGCGGTCAGCCCTATCAGCCCGCTTCCGTCCGCAACAGTGTGGACCTGAAGGCTAAGCGTGCTGCAGTTCTCTACAACGCTGATAAGAAGATGGATCTCCGTAAGTCTCACGAGAACTCCATCATCAAGGCAATCTATGAGGACTTCCTCGGTGAGCCCAACAGCCATAAGGCTCATGAGCTTCTCCATACCCACTATATCAAGCGCGGTCTGTAATTTCCAGTAAAATAAATGCGGTATATTCTTCGGAATATACCGCATTTTTTCTTGACAGCATGAAAAATATATGATATACTGTCGGAACATCCATTCACCGGAGGGCAAATCATGGCACAGGAAAAATCCGTGTTGTCAAAAGAGAATATAGGAGTACTTCTGAAAGAGGAGTATGCTGTATCCGCAGTGGACGTAAAGAAAATCCCTCTGGGAACAGCAAATTGCTATAAGATTTCCACTGCCGGCGCGTCACTGTTCCTTAAAGAATTTCCCGGTAGATTTACCCGGGAACAGATCGAGCGGGAGGCACACCTGACATCATATCTGGCGGATAACGGCTTTCCTACCACACAGATTTTGCAAACTGTATCAGGACTGTTCTGCGTGGAACAGGAAGGGCATTGCATTTATGTACAGCAGTGGATCGACGGCAAAACATATGAAAGCGCCATGCCGGCAAATCTGCTGATGGAATCTGCGCGCCTGCTTGGGCGCCTGCATCAGCTTCTGCGCGATTATCCTCTTCCTGTATCCATGGATGCGGCATGGGTGCATGCGTTTTCTGCAGAAAAGTATATCCGTCAGTACGATGATCTTCTTGCAAAACTTGAGGAGTACCCACAGGATCCGCATTATTCAGAAATCCGCGGAGATCTGATCCGTAAACGGGAATGTGCCGCCGTATGCGAAAAACTGATGAACAGTTATGACGGAATCACCTATACACCTACGCACGGTGATTATTCCTCCATTCAGTTGATTTGCGATGATGCGCATATTGCTGCGGTGATCGATTTTTCCTCCGCCTGTACTCTGCCGACTGTCTGGGAAATTATGCGTTCCTATACGCAGTCCTGTGCTCAATTCGATGCAGATGAACTGTGTGAATACGTGCGGCAATACAGATATTTTGCGCCGCTCAGTGAGGCTGATCTGGCAGGAATGGTGGATGTATACCTCTTCCAGCTGCTCAGAAGCCGGTATGGCTATAAGGAATACCTGATGACGCAGACGGAAAACAGGGAAGAGCTTCTCCGCTTCGCCCGGAAACGTACTGAGTGGTGTATGCTGCTGAACACATCGCCCGGTAAAGCAGCTGTAACAAAACTCAGACGTTTAATTACAGAAAAATAAACAAAGAATTTTGCAAAATTTATGCAAAATATTCCTGAATCTATTGCTTTTCTGTGCGATTTGCGCTATAATGATATAGGTAAAAATTTATGCCTTTAGGAGGATACAATGGATCAGGTTAGATATGGTATTGTCGGCCTCGGTAACATGGGTTCTTCTCATCTGAAGAATTTCTTTGCCGGTAAGGTTCCGAACGGCGTTGTTACCGCCGTCTGCGATCTCAAACAGGACAGACTGGATTGGGCGAAAGCAGAAGTTTGTAAGGACGCAGATGTTGCGTACTTCACCGATTATAAGGATCTGCTCGCGTGCGGCAAGGTTGACGTAGTTGTCATCGCAACGCCTCACTATTTCCATCCCATTATCGGTATTGACGCTTTCAAGGCTGGTCTGAACGTAATCAGCGAGAAGCCGATCGGCGTTTATACCAAGAAGGTTGAAGAATTCATCAAGGCTGCCCGTGAGAGCGGCAAGGTGTTCGGTTTGATGTTCAATCAGCGTACCAACCCCGCTTATCAGAAGATCCGTGAGATCGTTCAGTCCGGCGAACTTGGCGAACTGAAGAGATGTGTATGGATCATCACTGACTGGTACCGCACACAGGCTTACTACAACAGCGGCGGATGGAGAGCAACCTGGGCAGGCGAAGGCGGCGGCGTTCTTCTGAATCAGTGCCCGCACCAGCTCGACCTCTGGCAGTGGATTTTCGGTATGCCTACCCGCATCCGCGCATTCTGCCACTTCGGTAAGTATCATGATATCGAAGTAGAAGACGATGTTACCGCTTACGCTGAGTACGCTAACGGCGCAACCGGCGTGTTCGTTACCACTACCGGTGAGTGCCCCGGTACCAACCGCCTCGAGATCTCCGGCTCCAAGGGTAAGATCGTATTTGAGAACAATGTTCTGAAGTACACCAAGCTGGATGTTGATGAGCGCGAATGGTGCTTCTCTACCACCGAGGGCTTCAAGAAGGTTTCTTCCACCGTTGAAGAGACTAAGTTTGAAGGCAGCGGTGAGCAGCATGTCGGTATCTTTAAGAACTTCACCAACCATCTCCTGAACGGTGAACCCCTGCTGGCTCCCGGTTATGAAGGTATCAACGGTCTGTCCATCTCCAACGCTATGATGCTGTCCACCTGGAAAAACGACGTTGTCGATCTGCCCAATGACGGCGAAGAGTTCTGGTCTTACCTCCAGGAAAAGATCAAGACCTCCAAGGTTAAGGAAGATGTTCCTGCAGTCGTATTCGATACTGAAGGTACATACGGCAATAAGTAATCTGTAAAAAAACTGTATACGCCTTCGCGTATACAGTTTTTTTGAAAGAGGTACGAAATGAAACTGAAATTGCTTGCCGCTGTGATTATGAGCGTGCTTGTTCTTTGCGCATGTTCGGCGGATCCTGGTGAAATTCCGGATGATACTGCACAAACAACCGGTGCTCCCGAAACAACAACAGTACCGCCTGAGACGGAAAAGCCCCAGACTACCGCGCCGGAAACGACCAAAAAAGCGGAAACAACCGCTAAGCAGCCGGAAACAACCGCTCCGAAAAAGGAGGAGAAAACGGTGAAAGAGTATACTGTAAAAACCCTTGATAAGCTGCCCGAAGATTGGAGCAGTATCGAAAAAGCCCTCATGGATGAAACGCCGTGGGTCAAGGACTATGTGCCTGTCACATACGGACAGGTGGTGTTTGTGAAGAACGACGGATTTTATATCCGCATGACCTGCGAGGAGAAGGAGCCGAAGGCAACCTATACCAAATGGATGGATCCTGTGTATAAGGATAGCTGCATGGAATTCTTTGCCTGCTTCGATGCGAACAGCAAGGCGTATATCAATGTGGAAGTCAATTCCCTCGGTACCGCCCTTTCCCAGTGCGGTGTAAAAGGGAAGCGTACCACGGTCAGCGAAACCCTCGGATATCCGCTTGTAGTGGCGGCTGAGGTGAAGGATAGCGAATGGAGCATACTCATCCATCTGACATTGGAGGAGATCGAAAAACTGTTCGGCGTGAAACCTGAGATATTTGTTTCCGGATACGCGTTCCGTGCCAATCTGTATAAGTGCGGTGACAGCACCGCTGTTCCTCATTATAACATGTGGAACCGTGTGGACACGAAAAAGCCCAGCTATCATGAACCCGATTACTTCGGTAAAATGATTCTCGGATAAAAGAACGGGGAACCTTACTTGTAAGGTTCCCCGAATTTTTATGCATTGTCTGCAATGAATCCGTTCAGCAGATCGATCTGATGCTGTACAGACGCAGGAGCGGGACCGCCGTAAGCCGTTCTGCCGGCAACGCAGGTTTCCAGCGCGATCGCTTCATACACGTCCTCGGTGAACAGCTCGCTGTATCCGCGGTATACATCCAGAGGCAGCTCTTCCAGCGTTGTGTTTTCAGCAATGCAGTGTGCAACCAGACGTCCGCTGATCTTGTAGGCATCACGGAATGCCATACCTTTCTTGACCAGGTAATCGGCGCAGTCCGTAGCGTTGATAAAGCCGAAAGAAGCGGCACGGCGCATATTGTCCGCGCGGACAGTCATTGTGTCAAACATTGCCGTGAAAACTTCCAGCGCAATTTTCGTGTTGTCAATCGCATCAAAAATGGCTTCTTTGTCTTCCTGCATGTCCTTGTTGTACGCCAGCGGCAGACCTTTCATCATCGTCAGGAGCGTGGTCAGATCACCGTAAACGCGTCCTGTCTTGCCGCGCACAAGCTCAGCCACGTCGGGATTCTTCTTCTGCGGCATGATGGATGAACCGGTGGAGTAGGCATCGTCCAATTCAATAAACTTGAATTCAGAGGAGCACCAGAGAATGATCTCCTCAGAAAAACGGCTCAGATGCATCATCAGCATGGACAGCGCGCTGCCAAGTTCGATAACAAAATCGCGGTCGGATACACCGTCGATGCTGTTTTCCGTTACGCCGGCGAATCCCAGCAGCTCAGCTACGCGGTGACGGTTGATGGGATATGTGGTGGTCGCCAAAGCGCCGGAACCCAGCGGCATGAGATTCGTGCGCTTGTATACGTCATCCAGGCGACCGATGTCGCGCATGAACATCTGGGCGTACGCAAGAATCTGGTGAGCAAAGGTGATGGGCTGTGCTCTCTGCAGATGGGTGTAGCCGGGCATTACGGTGTCCTTATGCTCCGCGGATTTCTTTGCAATGGCGGAGAGCAGGGAAATGACCAGTGCACGAACTTCGCTGATCTGTCCCTTCAGATACATGCGGATGTCCAAAGCTACCTGATCGTTGCGGCTGCGTGCGGTGTGCAGTCGCTTGCCGGTCTCGCCGATCCGTTCTGTCAGAACGGATTCCACAAACATGTGAATATCTTCCGCCTCCGGATCAATGGCAAGGGCACCGCTGTCGATGTCATCGCAGATCCGGCGCAGTTCAGCGACGATTTTCTCCGATTCGGAAGTTTCAATAATGCCGCATTCCGCCAGCATGGTGGCGTGCGCAATGGACCCCTCGATATCACAGCGGTACATCCGCCAGTCGAAGGAAATGGATGAGTTGAAATCATTGACGCGGGAGTCCACCGCTTTGGAGAACCGCGCGTCCCACATTTTACCTTTCATAATAGCCTCCTGCTTCATGAGAAAGTGACCTGCCCGTAAGCGGGCAAGTCACTTGTATTGGTGGGATTCTTATTTGTTGCCGAGGAGCTTTGCACGAACTGCGATCGGCAGACCGTACAGATTGATGAAGCCCTTGGAGTCAGCCTGGTTGTAATCTTCGTCTTCGCCGAAGGAAGCAGTCTGCTCATCGTACAGGGTGTAGGGAGAGGTAACGCCGGCGTTGATGAGGTTGCCCTTGTAGAGCTTCAGCTTAACGTCACCGGTAACGGTCTTCTGGGTCTCGTCAACGAAAGCACAGAGAGCGTCACGCAGAGGAGTGAACCACTGTCCGTTGTAGGTCAGCTCAGCCATCTTGGGAGCGATCTGCGCCTGCAGGAAGTGGAAGGTTTCCTTGTCCAGAGTGATGGTTTCCAGAACGTTGTGTGCCTTGTAGAGGATGGTACCTGCGGGAGTTTCATAAACACCGCGGCTCTTCATGCCAACCAGACGGTTCTCAACGATGTCCAGCAGACCGATGCCGTTTGCACCGCCGATAGCGTTCAGCTTCTCGATCAGAGTAACACCGTCCATCTCTTCGCCGTTCAGCGCGGTGGGGATACCTTGCTCAAAGTGAATGGTTACGTAGGTGGGAGTATCGGGAGCCTGCTCGGGAGAAACGCTCAGTTCCAGGAAGCCGGGTTTGTTGTACTGCGGCTCGTTGGCAGGGGATTCCAGATCCATACCCTCATGGCTCAGATGCCACAGGTTCTTGTCCTTGGAGTAATTGGTCTCGCGGCTGATCTTCAGAGGAATGTTGTGAGCCTCAGCGTAGTCGATCTCCTCGTCACGGGACTTGATAGACCAGACTCTCCAGGGAGCGATGATCTCCATCTCGGGAGCAAATGCCTTGATGGTCAGCTCAAAACGAACCTGGTCGTTGCCCTTACCGGTGCAGCCGTGGCAGATAGCATCAGCGCCCTCAGCCTTTGCGATCTCAACGAGACGCTTTGCAATGCAGGGGCGTGCATGGGAAGTACCCAGCAGATAATCCTCATACTTGGCGTCAGCCTTCAGGCAGGGCCAGATGTATTCTTCAACATATTCCTTGCGGAGGTCTTCAATGTACAGCTTGGAAGCACCGGTCTTGATGGCCTTTTCCTCCAGACCGTCCAGCTCAGTACCCTGACCGACGTTGCCGGAAACAGCGATGATCTCGCAGCCCTCATAGTTCTCCTTCAGCCACGGAATAATAATGGAAGTATCCAGACCGCCGGAGTACGCAAGAACGATTTTTTTGATTTCTTTTTTCATGATGCATGCCTCTTGTATGAATTATTATTTGTTTTGCAATGTACCTTAATATTATACATTTTTTTTGCATGAATGTCAATACGCAATTGCGACAAATTCAAAAACATGGGTGGAATATATATTCATTTACAATGCATAAAAATGCAAACTGTGTTTCCGTATATGGCATCAATTACACCGTTTATAACGGAAGTATGCGGTGCAGACTAAAGAGCAGATTCGGAAAAGGAGACAAAAGTATATGAAAAAAATCTGCTCAATTCTTTTGTGCGTTATCTGCCTTGCGGGATTGCCTGCACAGATAAAAGCAGCTTCAACCCCAACAAAACCGTATAACTGGTACTGCCGCCATGTCCATGACGGAACACAGCCGCCCTGCGACGCCGGCATGCAGTTTATCAGTCAGTACGGCGGTTATTATATTGATGCAAATAACAGTGATCCTGCGGCTGAGGAGAAAGTGATCTATCTGACTTTTGATGCCGGCTATGAAAACGGAAACGTGGCGAAAGTTCTGGATGCCATGCGCGCGGAAAACGTCCCCGGTGCATTTTTTATTCTGGAAAATGTAGCAAAACGGAATCCTGAACTCGTGAAACGAATGGCGGCAGAAGGACATCTTGTGTGTAATCATACCGCCTCCCACAGAGATATGACAAAATGCCACGATGCAGCCGGTTTTGCGGCAGAGCTGGCAAAAATGGAGCAGATCTGCCTGGAGGAGACCGGCGTGACCATGGCGAAATACTACCGTCCTCCGGAGGGCAGATTTTCTGAGGAAAACTTGCAGTTTGCCTCAGACGCAGGATATAAAACCGTATTCTGGAGCTTTGGATATATGGATTGGGATAACGAGCGGCAGATGAGCGCGGAAGACGCGCTGGAAAAAATCCTGAGCGGTGTGCACAACGGGGAAGTGCTTCTGCTTCATCCCACCTCTGCCACCAACGCGGCAATCATGCCTGCTTTGATCCGTGAACTGCGTGCGCGCGGTTTCCGCTTCGGAACGCTGGATGAACTGACCGGACAGAACGGGTGAGGAGGTGTGAGCGATGAAATACCGGGCTGTTCTTCTCTGGGCGCTGATCTTCCTGTGCCGGAATGCATCGCTGCCCTGTGCCGCTGAATCTGCCGTGGAAGTGCCGCAGAAAAGTGTATATTCCTCTCATCTCAATGATGAAAATAAAATCGCGCTGACCTTTGATGACGGACCGCATCCCGTTTATACACCGCAGATTCTGGATATTTTAAAACAGTACGGCGTGCACGCGACTTTTTTCATGATCGGTGAAAATGCACAGAGGTATCCGGAGCTGGTTCTCAGGATCATGCGCGAAGGGCATGAGATCGGTAATCACACCTATTACCATGCCAATCTGCAGAAAACGAAGCCGGAGAAGATCCGCAAGGAGATTCTGGACGCGGAAAACGTGATCCTGCAAATCGGTGATCTGCGACCCAAACTGCTGCGCCCCCCGGGCGGTCTGTATGATCAGCGTGTCTGTGAGGCGGCTCGTGCGCTGGATTATGATATAATCCTCTGGACGGTCGATACTCTGGACTGGGCGCATACACCGCCAGAGGAGATTGTGGATAAAGTGAAAAACAATATTCAGTGCGGAGATATTATTCTCTGTCATGACTTTGTGGGAGGAAAACCGTCTCCCACGCCGGAAGCGCTGCGCCGTCTGCTGCCGGATCTTCTTCTGAATAATTATGAATTTGTCACCGTATCTGAACTGATTCATTCCAAATAAAGATACGCGGAGCCGAATGGCTCCGCGTATCTTTTTATGCTTCTTCGGATGTGTTCTTAGTTTCCTTGTAGTAGGGATCGATCATGATCTCTTTGATCTTCGGATAAGCCGCATAGGTGCACAGCAGACCGCCCACGGAGAACATCAGAATGAACGGCAGAATGACCGCAACGGGGAAGAATACGTACAGGAAAACATATTCAATCGCCATGATTACAATCAGTCCCAGAAGCGCCATGATGTTGCGCTTGATGCCGAGGATGGAGAAGAACAGCGCATTCTTGAGCAGCTTGAAAATGCTCAGATCGAAGGTGATCATCATCAGATAAATATACATCCGCATGATCAGGTAAACGATAATCATGGCAAATGTCAGGAAGAACATGATGTTCATCATCATTGTTCCGTTGAGATTCAGATAGAAGTAGATGAAATCATATCCCAGCAGCGCCATGATGCCCAGATCCAGAATGCCGAAAACAAATTCCTGCTTTACATTACGCTTGATGGCATACCAGAAATCGGACCACAGGAACAGACCTTCCTCTCGTACCATACTGCGGAAAATGTAGGTGGTTCCCACATTCACGGGACCGAATGTGAAGAGAATCAGAAGTCCCAGCGCAAAGAAAATGTACGTTGCCACAGTGGGGACCGTTATGTTTGTCTGTACTCCGAAAATTCCCAGCAGGGAAGCAATCACGGGAGATTCATCAAAATAGGAAGCCCCGAGCAGCGGCGCATACTGCTGATACGGCGGTGCAAAGGAATGCATGGAAGGATAACCGCTGATCGCAAAGAGAACGAAGAAAATCGGGAAATTACCGAATATAAACAAAAGATTCACATAGAGAAGCGTGTTGATCTTCCGACCGAGCAGCTTGAAGAAATTCGGTATGCTGGGATTGTCCAGCACTTTTGGCTCATCGGGGGAGATCTCCTCCCGTTCCCGGCGGATCCTGTCAAAGAAACTTGGACGCTTTTCGCCGTCGCGGTTGTCGTCGTAAATATTTCTGCCCATTTTACATCCTGCCCCGCAGGGCATCCTTTCGGAAATTGTTGTTCAAAGAAAAAGTGTAAACGCGATCACAGCCGCGCAGCAAATACCGCCGGCGATCAGCAGGGCGGTTATGCTGTCGGGAAGAGGACGGATCCCCTCTTCCGTGCGGATGTGAAAAACAGTTGTAAGAAAAACTACTGTGATTCCGGCGTGCAGCGCCGTACAGATAATCAGCGGAATCTCCGCGCGCAGCAGCAGACAGAGATACAGAGCCATGCCGAAAGAACAGCCCCGCAGTGCAAATACCGCTGCAAGAAGAATCTTATCAAAAGATACATAAGCGGCGAGCCAGCAGACGAGCAGCTGTGCCAGTGTCGGCAGACAGAGCCGCGCGGCACGAACCGCATATTCCACCGCCAGATCACATCCGGCATAGGGGAAGAGATACTGTATGTGCAGAATCCCCTCCACGTGCGTGCAGAGCAGGGATGCCATCCATACCCCAAGCAGCGTTGCCGCCGCAAAAAACAGAACAGAGAGCATCGTGCAGACAAAGGCACAGGGAAACTGAGATCTTGCCGCCGCAGGGGAATGATTCATACCGTAACCTCCGCAAAAACTGTCTGATGCAGTATATGCGGTGTCCTCGCCCGGTATGTCAGATGCCAGACAACTCGTCGGCGCGCTTCACACAGGCATCCATAGCATCGGAAACCGTATCTGCCAGCCTACGATCGGTGAATACAGCCATGGCGCGCTCCGTGGTACCTCCGGGGGAAGTGACGGCACGTTCCAGCGTGCGGGGATCAAAATCCGTTTTCATGAGCATCTGCGCACTGCCGACAGCACTGCGGCAGACCATCTCCAGCGTCTGTTCGTCATCGGTGAAACCGTTCTCCTTTGCCCATGCGCACATATCCCCGATGAAACGGGCGAAGTAGGCGATGGAACTGGAAGTCAGCGCCGTTACCGGATTGATCATGGATTCCGGTACTTCTACCGCCATACCGGAAGCGGAGAAAATGCGGAACGCCAGTGCATAATCCTCGTCAGAAACACCCTCTGCACGGCAGAGAGCACTGACACCCTCACCAACCTGCAGCGGGGTATTCGGCATAACCCGTACCACGGATGCACCGGGAAGAGCATTGCAGAGTCGTCCGAGCGTCACACCGGCGGCAATGGAGATAATCAGCTTACCCGGACAGTGCGGCGCCAGGACGGCGGTTACCGTGTCCATCTGCTGCGGCTTGATTGCCAGAAGAATCACATCTGCGTATGCCGCAGTCTCATCCGCCGACGGGCAGTATGTACAACCGCGCTGTGTGAAACGGGCGCATTTCTCAGGAACAGCATCGCAGAGGATAACATCCTGCGGAGCGAAAATGCCGCTTGCCAGAATACCGTCCAGAATGGCACCGCCCATGTTGCCTACGCCGATGAACGCAATTTTTGTTCGCATAATCATACCGTCCTGAAAAACATATACATATATGATACCACATTTTTGCCCGGACTGCAACCGTATCGCAATAATTTTACAATTCCGCAAAAATAACTGCGGAAAAATGCACATTTCTATTGCATAAAATCCGGATTCAGTATATAATGAAACAAGTACGCAATTATGAATGGAGAGACGCAATGACCAAAGATACCGTTGTCCGCTACTTCCGGGATCCGCCGGAGATCGTTACGCCGCGCCTTGTTCTGCGGCGGATGAAAAAAACGGATTACCATGATATGTACCAGTACGCGTCCCGGGAAGACGTGACACGGTACCTGACATGGCATCCCCATCCGGATTCCGGCTATACCCTGCGGTATCTTGCCTATATCACAACCCGCTACCGCGCCGGCGAATTTTACGATTGGGCTGTGGTGTGGAAGGAAAACCGCCGGATGATCGGTACATGCGGCTTCACGTCCTTTGATTTCAATCATAACTGCGGTGAGGTCGGATACGTTATTCATCCCGATTACTGGGGGAAGGGAATTGCCGCGGAAGCGGTACAGGCTGTGATGCGTGTCGGCTTCCTTACTCTGAATCTCCACCGCATTGAGGCGAAATATATGGAGGGAAATACCCAGAGCCGCCGGGTTATGGAAAAATGCGGCATGACTTTTGAAGGAATGCGGCGGGAATCCATGTTTATAAAAGATCAGTATGCTACCGTGGGCGTGTGCGCCATTCTGGCTTCCGAATTCATCGCCCGGGAATTTCAGTGAAAATCAGGAGGATTTATAATGATCGTACGTCAGCTGCGTGAGGATGAATACTGCAAGGCGAAAATTCTGTCCTGCACCTCGTTTAATTATTCGTTTGATGCGGAGGAGCATAAGGAGGAAAAACTCACCTCCGAAGCATGGGGCGCGTTTCTGGATGACGGCGAAACGCTGACTTCCATGATCTATCCCAATACATATATGAGCCGTTACGGCAATACATATCTGCCCTGTCTCGGTATCGGCGGCGTGGCGACTTTGCCGCAGTACCGCCGCAGCGGCGGTATTCGTGCGATCTTCAATAAATTCTTTGAGATGGCGCCTGAGCGCGGCTGGGCGCTCAGCCTGCTCTATCCGTTCTCCTATGATTATTACCGTCAGTTCGGCTATGAGCGCGTCCTGCGCCGTAAGTATATCGATGTGGATTGCAGTGTCCTCAGCCATATTCCGCGGAATACGAATGCTGTGCTTTATACGGATAAAGAATCACAGCTTCCTATCCTGCTCGACGTGTATGAACGCTTTTCCGAAAGCCTTCAGCTGATTTTCAAGCGTCCCGCCGGAGAGAGCTATTCCTCCCGTTATTCCGATAATCCGCATAAGTCTCAGTCCTATACCTATATCTGGCAGGATGATTGCGGCAAGGCGCAGGCATACGCCGTGTGCAGTATCCGCGACAGTAAACTCGTCGTGAAAGAACTGTGCTATACTTCCGTGGAAGCACTGCGCGGTATGATCGGATTCCTTCGCATGTATGACGGACAGGTGCACGGGTATCGCTTTGAGTGGGAGCCCGAAATCACTCCGCTGGAATTGCTCATGACAAATTATTGGGAGGTTCAAGTGGAGCTCCGGTCTTCTGCCATGGGGCGTGTTCTCCTGACAGATACGCTGCTGAAAGCGTACGATTATCCCACCTTCCCGGGCTCCTTCACCTTGGCGGTGGATGATGTTCTCACCTGCAGCCGCGGTACGTTCCGTGTCTCCTACGGCGGAGGCAAATCCGATGTGGTAAAACTCTCCGATAATCCTCTGCCCGATGCAGACCTGACCGCACAGATGCCGGCGCTATCCCGCCTGATGTTGTGCAGTGAAACGCTGGATGTCCAGAATGCGGCATATCAGCCCGGGCTCACCGTCCGCAATCCCGAAGGCGCGCAGGCTTTCTTCAACGCATTCCGCAAACGTCCGCTGAACCTCTATACCAGTTTCTGATAACAGAAAAAGATGCGCATGCCGTATGCAATGTCATTAACTTAAGAAAGATCATTGAACAATTTGCGCAAAGTGTAGAAAGCTGTCCCAGGGGTGTCGGGGGCTGTGCCCCCGACTTAACCCAATATATAGGGGGGATGCAAGGGGGGGGAACGCCCCATGCACGCGGCGGTAGCCGCGGAAAAAGCTACACTTGTGCATATTGTATACAGTATGTGCTTAAGTTAATGACATTGATGCAGTATGCGCATCTTTTTTTGTTCAAATATGTAAAGGAAACTTGACAATCCTCATGCGCTGTGCTATAATTAAAAATGTAAAGGAACCTTTACAAAAGAGGTGGGGATTATTTGAAAAATCTTGTCGAAGAATTGCGCAGAAAGCGAGGACTCAGTCAGGACGAATTTGCCCGCGCAATCCGCGTGTCCCGGCAGACGGTCAGCGCCATCGAAACAGGGAAGTATAATCCTTCCCTGGAACTTGCGTTTGTTATAGCGGAGTATTTCGGTAAAAAAATCGAAGAGATATTTATCTATGAAGGGAGTTCCGGCAATGAAAAAAAGTGATCTGATTGAGAGTATAGTCTATCTTGGTGCGGCGGCAATTGCTCTGCTGCTTTGCCTGTTTACGGAAACAAAGGCGGAAGGAATCTTTCGCTGGATCGCAGGATACGGATTTGTTTTCGGCGCATTGAGATTTCGCCGCTGGCACTATTGGCATAAGCCGGAAAACAGAGAACGGGGACAGGAGTATGCGGAAATTGAACAAATGGAACAGCACGATGAACTGAAAGAAAAAATCCGCGACAAATCGGGACGGAGTGCGTATATGTTCGGATTGTATTTTGTCAGCATTTCCGCTTTTGTTCTGGGAATATTGGATCAGCTTGAAATAATCCGCGCCCGGGGGATTATTCTGTATCTGGGACTGTATCTGATCGTTCAGATTGCGGCGGAATCACTTATTTTCAAACATTATATGAAAAAATACTGAGCGTATTGCAAACAAAAACCATCTTCCGAAAGAAGATGGTTTTCTTTTTCACTTGATATCTACAGTGACCTTCTTATCCGCGGCTTTTGCTGCGGCTTTCATAACAACACGCAGGGAACGCGCGATCTTGCCGTGCTTTCCGATGATCATGCCCATATCGTTTTCGTCAACGGTCATGGTAAGGAGAAGCTCGTCCTCATTTTCGGACTCGGTTACGGAAACACTCTCCGGGTGATCTACAATTGCAGCGGCCATATCGGCAAGAACGCGGCTCAGATCAATTTCCTGGCTGGGTACGCCGATATTTTCGTCCATCACTTGTTACCGTTCTTTGCGATGAGAGCCTTAACAGTGTCGGTGGGCTGAGCGCCGTTCTTCAGCCAGGTCTGAACCTTCTCGTCGTCGATCTTCAGTTCAACAGGGTTGGTCATGGGGTTGTAGTAGCCGATCTCTTCGATGAAACGACCGTTACGGGGATAACGGGAGTCAGCAACAACGATGCGGTAGAAGGGAGCCTTCTTGGAACCCAGTCTCTTCAGTCTGATTTTTACTGCCATGGTAATAGCCTCCAAAAAATAAATATAAAATATAAATTGTATAAAAATCCGTCAAAAACTGAACGGCATTTTCATCCTGCGTTTTTTGCCCTTGCCGGTCATTCCGCCCAGCTGCTTGAACATCTTGTTCATCTGCTCAAACTGGCGGAGCAGGCGGTTGACTTCCTCTACGGAAGTTCCGCTTCCGGCGGCAATTCGTTTTTTGCGGGACGCGTTGATGATGTCCGGCTTTTCGCGTTCTTTCTGCGTCATAGCCAGAATGATCGCTTCGGTGCGTCCCAGGGCTTTTTCATCGATCTGCGCATCTTTCAGCGCACCGGGCTTTACACCCGGGAGCATGCCGACCAGCTGTTCGATGGAACCCATCTCTTTCACCTGGCGGAACTGGTCCAGAAAATCGTTGAGATCGAAGGAGGATTCGCGCAGCTTGCGCTCCATCTCTTCCATCTTCTTATCATCAATGTTCTGCTGTGCTTTTTCAATCAGCGAGAGCACGTCGCCCATGCCCAGAATACGGGATGCCATGCGGTCAGGGTAGAAGGGCTCGATCATATCCAGCTTTTCGCCCGTACCCACAAACTTGATCGGCTTGCCGGTAACGTGACGTACGGAAAGCGCCGCACCGCCTCGGGTGTCACCGTCCAGCTTGGTGAGAATCACACCGGTGATATCCAGCAGATCGTTGAAGGAGGATGCTACGTTCACCGCGTCCTGACCGAGCATGGAGTCGATAACCAAAAGGATTTCTGTGGGATTGACCGCTTCCTTGATATTGGACAGCTCCGTCATCAGCTCTTCATCCACATGGAGACGTCCGGCGGTATCCAGAAATACCATATCATTGCCGTGCTTGTCCGCGTGAGCGACAGCTGCTTTGGCGATTTCCACCGGGGAAACCTGATCGCCCATGGAGAAGACCGGGATGTCCAGCTGCGCGCCGACCACTTCCAGCTGTTTGATAGCAGCAGGGCGGTATACGTCGCAGGCAGCCAGAAGAGGACGCTTGCCCTGTTTCTTGTACATGCCTGCCAGCTTGGCGCTGTGTGTGGTCTTACCGGAACCCTGCAGACCGACCATCATAACGATTGTCGGGGGCTTGGGGGAGATGTCCAGCTTAGCCTGCGTGGTGCCCATCAGATTGACAAGCTCATCGTTGACGATCTTGACGATCTGCTGCGCGGGAACAAGGCTTTCCAGAACTTCGGAACCGACAGCACGTTCGGATACCGTTTTGACGAATTCACGGACAACCTTGAAGTTAACGTCCGCTTCCAGCAGTGCGAGCTTGATCTCGCGCATGCCTTCCTTTACGTCGGCTTCCGTCAGCTTACCTTTATTTTTGAATTTTTTAAACGCGTTCGCAAGTTTATCGGATAAGCTGTCGAACATGGTAACCTCCGTGTTGTGAAATCATATGGGCAGTGCCCGCAGATACGATACGGTTTCCCGCAGTATCTGTTTTTCCCTGCCGTCCGGCAGAAGCGCCAGCGCATTCTCAATGTTCTGTGCCTCCTCGGCACAACGGGAACGCAGTGCAGCTGTCTTTTCGGCAAGATGCAGCTTTTCTTCCATCAGCCGCAGTTCCGCTTCGCTTTTCTTGATGGATTCTCTAACTCCCTGCCGTGAAATGCCCGTGTTCTCGGCAATTTCCGCAAGGGAAAGATCCTCACAGTAGTACATTTCAATCAGATCCCTCCGGTGATCGCTGAGAAGATCGCCGTAGCAGTCCAGAAGTACCACAAGGCGCATATCTTTCTCAAACATCCCAAAGCACTCCGATTTTCAGTGTAAAGCAAAACGCTTTACAGAGTATACCATAAAGCTGTCCGTTTGTCAAGAGCTTTTTTGAAAAAAAGCAAAGGAAATCAAAATCCGAATGCCATCCCTTGACAATACCGCTGAATTATGCTATAGTAATAAGAAGAAAAAGGAGAACCGATCTGCTCGGTTCTCCCGTTTCGGTTATTTCCCCGGCGCGGCAAAGCCGTGGATGAAACCGTTCACATCCGTGGAGCAGATATCCCCGCCGATGACACGGTTCTTGTACACCACAATATTCGCCAGCACTTTGCCTGAAACGCCCGGATAATTGGTAATCTCGTATGTATAACGGGATACCGTTTTACCTTTGTATTTGGTCAGATCCAGCCCCTGCTGCTTCTGCAGTTCGTTGTAGGTTTTCATGATCTTATCGAATTCTGTGGGGATCGTCAGCGTGACTTCCTCCGATGGCGTGTCAGAAGTTTCCCAGCCGTACTGGGCGAGGAATGCGATGCGGTCCTCGTTGGATTTAACTTTGTCAAAATTGATTTTTTCTTTTTCCGCCAGAATTGTACTGGTGGTTGCCGTCTCATATTTGGGAACGAAAACGATCAGGGTGATCAGTGCGATCAGGGCGATGCCGATGACGCTGAAGAATTTCAGCGTGTTGGCGCGAAGCGTATACACAAACATAATAGACTGCAGGTCCTTTCTCCCCGGTGAATTTTCCGCCGTATGCGGGGGAACACGCGGCGTTTATGCCCGACTTGTGCTATAATATATGAATTTAATTCACCGTTATGACAGGAGAATGCCGATATGATGGAAAAAGTGAAAAGAATTGCGGGAAAATGTGCCGTGTGCGGAAAAACGCATCCGCTGATTACCGATAAGGTCTATATCGCCCCCGATGCCACAGAACGCCTGATTGACGTCCTGAAAGCGTCCGGTGACGTATGCGCCGTGATCTGTGACGAAAATACGGAAAAATATGCCCGCGTCATTGCAGACGGCGCATCCTGCGCGTATTTTGTTCTTCCCGCAGGCTCCCATGCAACGGAAATCACCCACGAAAAAATCTGCGCATGGGCGCAGGGGAAGGGGATCACCCGTCTCGTTGCCTGCGGTTCCGGCTCCATCCATGATGCCACCCGTTATTTTGCCCATGAAGCCGGTGTACCGTTTATCTCCTATCCCACGGCCGCCAGCGTGGACGGATTTGTATCCGGCGTTGCCGCTATGACGTGGTACGGACAGAAACTGAGTTTCACCGCAACACCGCCGGAAGCACTGTATGCCGATGACAATGTGTATACGGATGCTCCTGCACGCCTTACCGCATCCGGTGCCAGCGATATTCTGGGCAAATATACCGCTCTCGCCGATTGGCGCGCGGCGCAGATCCTCACCGGGGAGCATCTGTGTGAGAGTATTTATAATCTGGAAAAGGAAGCGCTGGACGAAACCGCCTATGCCATCCTGCACCGGAGTGAATATTCGGATCTCGCCTATACAAAGCTGATCATGAACGGACTGATTCTCTCGGGGCTGGCAATGCAGCTGCAGGGCAATTCCCGCCCTGCTTCCGGCTCGGAGCATCATATGTCCCACTTCTGGGAGATGCATTTGATCAATGAAGAATCTGACGGCTACCACGGAGAGCAGGTGGGCGTCGGACTGCTCTGCGTTCTGGATATGTATAAAAGATTCGCGCAGCGCGAGGTTCTGCTGAGTGATGCTTTCCTCTCTCCCGATATGGAAAAGATCATGAACCGCGACCGCCTTGCCGCCGTGTACGGCGATCTGACCGACGGTATTCTGAAGGAGAATATGCCAAACGGTACGGAAAGCTGTTCTCTGACACAGATTTCCGTAGCAGATAAAGCAGATGCGGAAGCGCGCCTGCGCGCTGTGCTTGAGGAACTTCCCTCGGCGGATGAAGTACGCGGGATGATCCGTCTCTGCGGTGCTCCCGCATCCCTTGCAGAGCTGGATCTGCCCGATGATGCAGAATTCGTTGCCCGCAGTGCCGCATTTGCGCCCTATGCCCGCAACCGGATGACGATTCTGAAACTGATTGAAGCGGAACGGCTGAGCTGAGCGGATGACAGCAATATTCGCAAGAACAAAAAGCGAGTGGGCGGAACAACTGCGTGAGCAGCTGCTTGACGCGGGGATCCCCTGTGCTCTGGTGGGACCGGAATATGGAAATACACATCTGATCCGACATCTGCCCTTCGTCATTCCCGCGCCGGACTGCGGTGATATGCATGACAGACTGCTGGAAACTCTGCCCGCTTCCGGCATTCTCACGTGGTCTGAGGACGTTCCGCCGATTGTTGCTGTCCGAGAAGCATACCGGCGTCAGTTCGGTGCAGAACCGGAGTCCATGCACCGATGCGGTGTGCGCATTTCCGGAGAGACTATCCGCTTCCGCGGCGAGCCGATCCGCCTGAGTGCCAATGAAAAACGTATCCTGCTTCTTTTCCTCACCTGCGCGGGGACATATTTCACAGCGGAAGAAACAGCAGCTCTGTGCCTGCGGAATGCACCGGGAAGTGCCGCCGTTGTACATATCTGTAATCTGAATGCCAAGGCGAAGAAAGCCGCCTGTGCTCTTGTGATCCAGTGCCGCCGCTATAAAGGTTACCGCATTCCCGCCGATCCGTAAAAATAATAGAAAAACACCGGCAGATGCATGTTGCATCTGCCGGTGTTTGTTATCCAAGTTCAGCCAGCGCATCGGGGAAGGGAGAAAGGGAACGGCGCAGAATGCCGTGTATCTGCGCGATGGCAATGCCGTAATTGGTCATCGGCACACCGCAGCGTGCGGCATACCGTGTGCGGTTCTGCATCTCTTTGTCGTTGAGCATGCATCCGCCGCAGTGGATGACCAGAGCGTAGGAGGATAGATCCTCCGGGAAATCCCGCCCGGACGTGAATTCAAACTGCAGCTCTTTCTTTGTGTAATTCCGGATCCACGCCGGCAGCTTCACCGTGCCGATATCGCCGCACTGACGGTGATGTGTGCATCCTTCGGAAATCAGAATTCTGTCTCCGTCACGCAGTTTATCCAGCTGTGCCGCACCGCGTACTGCCGCACAGAGATCCCCCTTGTAGCGGACAAACAGAATGGAGAAAGATGTCAGCGGAACATCCGCCGGCGTCATCTTTGCGACACGCCCGAACGCCTGTGAATCGGTGATGACAACGGACGGTTTTTCCGACAATGCGGCAAGCGCATCGGGAAGTTCCGTATCCCGTACTACCATCGCCTTGGCTCCGGTAAGCAGAAGCTCCTGAATCGTCTGCTGCTGCGGCAGTATCAACCGCCCTTTAGGCGCGGATTCATCCAGCGGAACGACCAGCACCGCCGTGTCTCCGGGGCGGATAATGCCCTCCAGCAGCGCTTTCTGCGGCTTTTCTTCTTCCGTGAAGCGGGCAAGCTTTTCTTTCAGTTCACGGATTCCCGCGCCGCTCTGCGCGCTGACATGGATTTCCGTCTCCGTCTCGGCAGGCACGGTTTCCAGCAGATCCGATTTTGTGAAAACGGTGAGATGCGGAATTCCCGCTTCCTCAAAGAGACGAAGAAGCTCCTTTTCCGTGTCGCCGATGCCTGTGGTGGAATCCACCGCCAGCACGGCAATGTGTGTGCGTCGGAGCGCTTCCCGTGTTTTTTTCACGCGAAGCTCACCCAGCGCGCCTTCGTCATCAAATCCGGGGGTGTCCAGAATAACCACCGGTCCCAGCGGAAGAAGCTCCATGGCTTTCTGAACCGTGTCCGTCGTAGTCCCCGCAACAGGGGAAACTACGGAGAGGTTCTGTCCCGTGACCGCGTTGACCAGAGAGGATTTGCCTGCATTGCGCTTGCCGAAAAAGCCGATGTGAATTCTCTCGGCGGAAACAGGTGTGCTGCTGTTCATAAATCCTCCCCTCTCAGAAGCGGAAATCCCGGCGGTTTGACGCCTTGATATCCTCAACATTCTGCTTGGCAATATTCCGTACTTTTTCGTGAGGTACTTTTTCCAGTTCTTTCTCGATCAGCGCATATCCAATCTTCTTCGTTTCCTCGGATGCGTAGTCCACCATAAATTCCGTCAGAGTCATCAGCGCATTGGGATGACAGCAGTTCTGGATCTGTCCGGTTTTGCACAGACTCATGAATCGGTCACCCGTGCGTCCCTCGCGATAGCAGGCAGTGCAGAAGGACGGAATGTGTCCCTGTTCCATCAGCCAGCGGACAACTTCATCCAGCGTCCGCTGATCGGATACATCGAACTGCTCGGAATCG
>SVTS01000117.1 GCA_015063645.1 Oscillospiraceae bacterium
AAGCGTCACATCCTGGCGGACATAGCCGTAGATCTCCTCATCGAGCGGATCGACGACGGCGTACCAGACGCTGCCATCGCTGCCGGCGCTGACTTCGTACACATAGAGCACCGTACCGTTATCGTCACTGATCCCATGCTGGCTACTGGCGGATCCGCCTCCGATGCCATCTCCATGCTGAAGGCAAAAGGTGTTACCTCCATCCGTCTGATGTGCCTTGTAGCTGCTCCCGAAGGCGTTGCCAAGGTACAGGCAGATCATCCCGACGTGGATATCTTCACCGCTGCGCTGGATGATCATCTCAACGAGCATGCTTATATCGTTCCCGGTCTGGGCGATGCAGGTGACCGACTCTTCGGCACAAAATAATGCGCTCATTCACCATTAATCAGAATGACGGCGGGCAGCGTCTGGACAAGTTTATCACGAAAACCGTCCGGGGACTGCCCGTCTCCCTTATGTATAAATACATCCGCACCAAACGGATCAAGGTCAACGGCAAGCGTGCCGAGCAGAAGCAGATGCTGGAAGCCGGCGATCTGGTGGAGATGTATATACCGGATGAGTTTTTCGCCGCGGAAACGGATTCCTCCGAATTCCGCCGGGCATCCGTAAAACTGCCGGTTCTGTATGAGGATGAAAACATTCTCCTCTGCGACAAGCGTCCCGGTCTTCTCGCACACACGGGAGATCAGGATGAGAGCGGTTCCGGAGATGCCAGCGAGCGGGAAACGCTGCTCTTTCAGGTACAGGCGTATCTGGTACAGAGAGGCGAATACGATCCTGCCAAAGAGCATTCCTTTGCGCCGGCACTGTGCAATCGGATTGACCGCAACACCGGCGGTATTGTCATCGCAGCAAAAACTGCAGAAGCTCTGCGGGAGATGAACGAACAGATCCGCGAAGGAAACGTCCACAAGAGTTATCTCTGTGCCGTACACGGAAAAATGGAGAAGAAGGAAGACATTCTCCGCGGACATCTTTTCAAAAACACAAAAACAAAAACGGTCACAGTGACAGATCATCCTACCCGTGGGTCCAAGGAAATCGTCACGGGCTACAGAGTACTGAGCTATTCTCTCAGAGAGGATCTGTCCCTGCTGGAAGTCCAGCTGTACACGGGCAGAACCCATCAGATCCGTGCGCACATGGCATCAATCGGACATCCGCTGCTCGGTGAGGGCAAATACGGCATCAACCGGGATGACCGTATCCGCGGGTACAAGTATCAGGCGCTGTATTCCTATGCGGTTCGTTTTACTTTTCCGGACGGTCCCCTTGCTTATCTGAACAACCACACATACCGTGCACCGCTGGATAACATCCGTTTTCTCTCCCTCTTCGGAGAAAAGGATGCCATTGCAGCATTGCTGAAAAAGTGATTATTCATACGAACAAGCCGGTCAGAGCGAAAACTCCGACCGGCTTGTTTTATCCCTCGTAAGAGGTATCCGTTGTACCGATGAGCATGAAATCCGCAGGGTCTGCCGCTGCACCGTTGATATGCAGTTCATAATGCAAGTGGCTCTCCTCAGCAATCTCCGCAAGAGCACTTTCTCCTACAGATCCGATAACGGTTCCCGCTTTTACGTCGCAGCCGACGGTGATTTCCTCCGGTGTTTCGGGAGAGAGATTTTTGTACACACTCTGCGCACCGCCGCTGTGGGTAATGGAGATGCAATGCCCCATCATGGGATCCTCCCAGATTTCAGCAACTGTTCCGTCAGCCGCCGCACGGACAGCCGTACCTGCCGATGCGGCTATATCCACGCCGGTGTGGGTACGGTAATCCTCCATGGTTACAGAGAAAACCGGTACATCCACGCTGTGCTCTTTCATAAGCATGCCGCTGACCGGCGCGATAAATGCAGGAAGCGGATCGGGAACCGCGGTCGGCTTTACGTCTTCTGCGGCAGGAGTGGTTTCATCCGCTTTGGCGGACTCCTCCTCGGGCGCTTTTTCTGTTCCATGCGCCGGCTGTTCCGCCGGTGCACTGCTCTCCGTATGTGCGGCACTGTCCTGGGTCAGCGATTCTGCGGTGGTATCTTCCGCACCTCTTCCGCGGCGGTTCTGGCTTACACTCACCGAAACGATCACCGCGCCGATACACAGGATCAGTGCCGCCGTTACGATCATCACGCGGAACTGTCTTTTGGCTGCTTTACTGTTATTCATAATCCTTGCCTTTCTCCCGGTATGCACCGGGTATGAAGCGTTATTGCACAGCCATATTTTTGCCTTTGTACGGAATTTTATACGCACAGATAAACATTTTCACAAAAGTTCATGAATTCACGTTGACTTTTTATGCTGTGTATGGTATAAATAATAGAATAACTGTTGTAACACAAAGAGTCAGGAGAGAATATTCATGCTGAAAACTGAACGGACCGCCGTAATGAATCTGGAAAACGCCATACGGGGTATGCGCAATCCCCTGTCCAGCTGGGATAAAAGCGACAGCGCTTATGACGATGAGGGCAATTACATTCTCGGAGAGGCGGATCTCCGTCTGGGACATTCCCTTGCCTCCTCCGGAAGCGATCACCGCAAATTTCTGAGACAGATTTTCGTATCGGTGGACATCACCGCACCTTTGTACTGGTGGAAAGAATTCGACACCTACAAGGTGGGCACCGTTGCCAATTCTACTTCTACCATGCACAAGATCCATGCAAAGCCCTTTTCCCGGGAGGATTTCAGCTGTGACCGCATGAGCGAGGACACACTTGCATGTCTGGACTGCGTTATCGATCTGCTGGAGAAAAAACGTCTGGAATATGTGGAAACAAAGGATCGTCAGCCCTGGCACGACATGATTCAGCTGCTGCCGTCCTCGTACAATCAGATGCGCACCTGCACGATGAACTATGAGAATCTGATCAACATCTACTATGCCCGCCGCAATCACAAACTGCCGGAGTGGCATGTACTCTGCGACTGGATTCTGAGTCTGCCCTACGCCCGGGAGCTGATCACGGTGCGTGAGGACAACGGTTGAGCACCCCGCGAATAGTTTTAATCACCAACAGGAAAGGCTGATGCTTCGCCGCATCAGCCTTGTTTTTTATTCCGTAACCGTCCGGGTCAGATTGCTGTCATACATTACACATTCCGCACCGCAGAGTGCCCTGCACAGTTCTGCCAGCTTCGCAAGAACCGGCGCTTCTGTATAATAGTGACCAGCCTCAATGATATTCAGCCCGTCCTCTGCCGCATCCAGCGCTGTATTGTAGCTTGCTGCACCGGTGATCAGAGTATCGGCACCCGCAGCTGCCGCCGCGCGGATAAAATCCTTACCGTCCCCGCCTACGAGCGCCACACGGCGCACAGGGCGATCACCGCTCAGCTGTACCACCGGACACCCCAGCGCTTTTCGTACCCGGGAAGCGAAATCCACGGGCTCCGCAGGAGCTTCCGTCTCGACGATCCGTCCCAGCTCCGGCGTTTCCTCATCCCCGAATTTACCGAGGATATGCAGTCCGAGTGCTTCTGCAAGTGCATCATTGACACCGCCGTCACCTGTATCCAGACGTGTGTGCAGAGAAATCACGCTGACTCCGCCGTTCCATGCATCAAAAATCCGACTGCCGGAGAGATCCAGCGGCGAAAGAGATTTCACCCCTCGGAACAGCATGGGATGATGTGTCAGAAGCAGGTCGCAGTTTGCGTCTGCAGCCGCCGCAATAGAGGCGCGCGTGGCATCCAGTGCCAGTATCACACGCTTCACCTCACGCTCCGGGTCCGGGCAGAACATGAGTCCGTCATTATCCCACGAGCAGGACAGTGTGCGCGGCCAGCGCGCATCCAGTTCTTTATACAGTTCCAGTATGGTCATACGTTTACTCCTTCTTTTTCGGCGATCGCCATGAGTTCATCCAGCAAAGCTTTTTCTGCTGATGCATCCAGCGCTCCGCTGCATCTGCCGCGGTATTTTTTCTCTGCGCTCTGTATAGTACGCCGCAGATATGCCGCAAACAGAGGCTCCTCACATCCGCGGCGGATGTGGGCTTCACCCAGCACCAATGCAGCAGGTGTGGGATTCCGGATAATTCCGTCATACACGACGGACATGCAGGTATAGATCCGTCCTGCGGCTTCCGCAAGCCGTTCATCCTCAATGCGGAAACCGTCCTGCGCAAGCGATGCACGCAGATCCTCCACAGAAGACATCGGCTGCAGGATTCCGCGGACATCCGCACGGCGGGTATAGGAGGATTCACCGTAAATCCGGGCGATAAGTTCGCCGCCCATACCGCAGATCACGATATCTCTCACGCCGCATCCATCCAGATCCACGCCGCGCAGACCGTCCGTCAGGCAGAATGTGATTCTGTCATCACAGCCGAAGCGTGCGGCATGTTCTTTTGCGCTCTTCAGAGGTCCCTCGTTGATATCGCACGCCACGGCAGACGGACAAATTCCACTCTGAATCAGCCAGATCGGCAGATATGCGTGATCCGTCCCCACATCACACACCACGCTTCCGGGGCGCACAAAGGATGCCGCAAGGGCAAGCCGCCCGTCCAACGGCGATATTTTTACTGAATTATCCATTTTTCTCCTTATTCTCTGTCAGTCTCCGTACAGTATTCCGTATGTACTTCAGAGAAGCTATATGATAGCCCCCGACACAATCCCCTGTCTCTGCAGGTTTCTCTTCGTTATATACAACGCATCCCGGATGCACAAGCAGATATGCTTCGCCGCTTCCCTCAGCGCAGGCAAAGGACGCATTTCTCTTTCGACCCATCAACGGGAGAAGAAGGGAACGGACCAATGCAGAATCTTCTTTTTTCTCGATTTCCGGCAGAATATCTGCCGCAAGTGCCCGGATCCGCTGTGCGGTGATGGAATCTTTCGTGACAAAATACCGCATTGCCCACGGATTACCGAGGATACCGATCGTGCATTTCCCTTCCTTTGTATCCAGCGAAACGTACAAAGGCGTTTTTCTTCCGGCAAACAGGCAGGAGTACAGACTGCATTTCCCGCTTTTTCTGAGAAGCCGATACAAACTGAGACGGATATGCAGATAGCGTCCCAGAGGAATAATCACGCCAAAAAACACAGTTACGGCATAGTATACCCACAGAATTACGTTCTTCTGCGGCACAAGTATCGCCGCAATGATCATAATCGGCACAGGAATCAGAAACAGCCCGGGTCCAACCCACATGCTGAAGCCGGAGAAAAACATCGGTGCATACACATGCAGAAGATACGCTCCGCAGGTAAGCACAATGCTCACACCAAGCAAAACAGACAAATACGCAGGAAAAATCAGAGAAAGTACAACGACAAATGTATACATCGCAAAAAACAGAACCATAATTTGCTCCTTTGGTTGTATTACTTTTGGGTTTATACCAGTTAGTACCGGAAAACGCTGATTCGTTTCAGATGTTTTTCTTTTTCAGACAGAAAGCCCGATTTTTCTCCATTCCTCATCCGGCACCAGACTGCCGCCTGTCAGCCAGACGAGATGGGAGGCGTTCTCGGCGTTATGTATCTCATAGGGAATCTTCCCTACACCGCCCAGAGCCACGCAGGAGGACGGTTCCGCTTTGATGCCGGAGGTTTCATACAGAAGCGCTGTCAGCCCCAGAGCGTGCTTATCCGTCACGGTGAAGCATCCGTCCAGCATCCCCGCCATAACATCGTAAGCCAGCCGGGATGGGCTGGAGCATGCCAGACCGTCCGCCACCGTTCCGCCGCCAAGCCCGATATCGTATACGCTGACGTCGCTTCTGCCCAAAGCCATGGCAAGCGCCATGCAGGGCATCTGCGTCGGCTCGCCGAAAAAGCAGTGCACGTGCTCACCGAACACTTTTTTCAGTCCGAATGTGATTCCTCCGGGACCGCCTCCGACACCGCAGGGAAGATATACGAACAGCGGGTGTTTTTCATCCACTGTGATCCCCTGCTCCGCCAGCTGAAAGGGAAGCGTTCTGCACGCTGCGGAATATCCCAGAAAGAGATCCGCTGAATCCTCGTCATCGATAAAATAGGTATCCGGATCTGTTTCCGCATCACTCCGTGCGAGTTTCAGAGCAGATGTGTAATCCCCCCCGAATTCATGGACATTCACGCCGGCTTCCCGCAGACGGTTCTTCTTCCACTCTTTGGCTTCCTCGGACATGTACACCGTCACATCAAAACCGAGTTTTTTGCCGGAAAGTCCGATACTCATGCCGAGATTGCCCGTCGATCCGACAGAAATTCTGCAGCGGGAAAACAACTCCCGGAAAGTCTCGCTGTGCAGGATTGCATAATCGTCGGTCAAATTGAGCATGCCGTGCTTCAGCGCGATTTCCTCTGCGTGCTTGAATACAGTATAAATGCCTCCGCGGGCTTTCAGAGATCCGCACACCGCAAGGGAATCATCACGCTTGACATACAGATTGCCGGGGATAACCGCGTTTTCCGCACGTTCAAGCGCAATTTTTGCCTCACCGATCGGCTGAACGGGAGAGTCGATAATACCGCCCGTGCTTTCCGTCTCCGGAAACGCCGCTTTCACATAGGAAGCAAATCTGCGAAGCCGTGCCCATGCGTCATCGATATCTTTCTCCGTAAATATTTCCGGGAGATTCTTTTTTGCACACGCAAAAAACGTCTCCTCTCCGCGGCGCATCCGATCCACTATCTCCTTCATGGCGGGTGAATATCTCCTCCTTTTTTCTCAGAAAAGCGTAAACATTCTCAGTATTTATTATAACACATCCGCCGGTGATGTGCAATCAAACCATGCGGGATTCTGCAGATTTTCCTGTTTTTTCTGTACAAAAGGAAAAACGCGGGGAAATTCCCCGCGCTTTCTTATTTCTTGGATGCGAAATACTCGTTGAGCTTCTTAACCAGTTCATCGGGATCCGTGTTGTGCACTGCGCATGCGTCCTCAATGGACTCACCGCGGGATGCGGGGCAGCCCAGGCAATGCATGCCGATCTCGAAGAAGAATCTTGCGGTCTCGATATCGTAATCCAGAACGTCGCCGATAATGCTTTCCTTAGTGATAGTCATTGTTTGTACCTCTTTTATTTTGATAAATTTATAAACTCAGTTAGCCTGTGCCAGATTTTCGTCATCGGGAACGATTACCCGGCGGATGTCAGCACCCACACTGCGGAGTTTGCCGACAATATCATCATACCCGCGCTCAATCAGGTGAATATCCGTAACTTCGGTTTCACCTGTCGCGATCAGTCCGGCGATGATCATCGCCACGCCTGCGCGGAGATCCACTGCTCTGACAGGAGCGGCGGACAGCGGAGTCGGACCCTCGATCACGGCTGTTCTGCCGTCCACTTTAATCTGTGCGCCCATCCGGCGAAGCTCATCCACATAGCGGAATCGGTTTTCATAAATCCCCTCCGTCATGTAGCTGACACCTTTCGCCTGGGTAAGAAGCACCGTCATCTGGGGGTGCATATCGGTGGGATAGCCGGGATACGGCAGCGTTTTCACGCTGGTACGGGCAATCTCATCCGTTCCCTTGACGAGAACAGCATCATCCAGCTCTTCCACTGTTACACCGATCTCCTCCAGCTTGGCGGAGATGGATTCCAGATGCTTGGGAATGACATTATTGACACGCAGGCATCCGCCGGTTGCAGCGGCGGCAATCATGAATGTGCCTGCCTCAATCATGTCGGGGATAATAGCGTATGTGCAGCCGTGCAGGCTCTCCACACCCTTGATCTTGATCATATCCGTACCCGCGCCGCTGATATTGGCACCGCAGGTATTGAGGAAGTTGGCAAGGTCAACGATATGGGGCTCGCGTGCGGGGTTATCAATCAGGGTGGTTCCCTCAGCGGTAACCGCGGCAAGCATTATGTTGATGGTCGCGCCGACGGAGGACATATCAAAGAAGATATTCGTTCCGCGCAGATGACCGTTTTTCGCTTCGATAGAGATATTGCCGTTTTCCAGATTGACGATACCGCCCAGCGCTTCAAAGCCCTTGATGTGGAGGTCAATCGGTCTCTCACCGAAATCACAGCCGCCTGGGAAGCCCACTTTGGCGCGTCCCATACGTCCCAGTTCCGCACCGAGCAGATAATACGACGCTCTCATCTGCCGGAACAGCTCATAGGGCACTGCTTCGATATCGATGGTGGTACAGTCAATCTCATACGTGCTTGCAGAGAGCATACGGATCTTCGCACCCATCTCCCGC
>SVTS01000118.1 GCA_015063645.1 Oscillospiraceae bacterium
CCCCAAGCCCCCCCAGGTATAGCCCCCTGACATACGTGAGACGGGGATTGTCCCCCGGGACAGCACCTCAATGTACGTCTCTCTGTAAATGAACCTGCGCTTCCGCCGCAAGTATTTGCGGCGCAGTCAGGAAAATCCCCGCGGCGCAAGCACTTGCGCCGCCGGAATCTGCACAAACTCTACGGCTTCATTTGCCATGGGATCCAAGGGCAAAGCCCTTGGCAGGGCGCGGGACAGCGTCCCGCATAACAATAAAAATTCAAAAATAAAAATACAACAAAGGAGACCCACCACCATGAAAAAAGCAAATATCGGCCTGATCGGCCTCGCCGTTATGGGCGAAAATCTCGTTCTCAACATGGAGTCCAAGGGCTTCACCGTAGCTGTCTTCAACCGCACCACCGAGAAGGTGAAGAATTTCGTTGAAGGCCGCGGCGCTGGCAAGAACATCATCGGCACTTACTCTCTGGAAGAGCTGGTTGCCGCTGTTGAGAAGCCCCGCAAGATCATGATGATGATCAAGGCAGGCTCCGCTGTGGACGCTATGATCGACACTCTGCTGCCTCTGCTGGACGACGGTGATATCATCATCGACGGCGGCAACTCCCACTTCCCGGATACCGCTCGCCGCACCGAGTATGTGGAATCCAAGGGCAAGCTGTACATCGGCACCGGCGTTTCCGGCGGTGAAGAGGGCGCGCTCAACGGTCCTTCCCTGATGCCCGGCGGTTCTCCCGCTGCATGGCCGCACGTCAAGGAGATTCTCCAGGCGATCTGCGCCAAGGTGGAAGACGGTTCTCCCTGCTGTGACTGGGTCGGCGAAAACGGCGCAGGTCACTTCGTAAAGATGGTTCACAACGGCATCGAGTACGGCGATATGCAGCTGATCTGCGAAGCATATCACCTGATGAAGAATATGCTCGGCATGAGCGACGACGAGATGCACGAGGTATTCGCTGAGTGGATGAAGGGCGATCTGGATTCCTATCTGGTTGAGATCACCCGCGACATCCTTGCATACAAGGACACCGACGGTGAGCCGATCGTCGAGAAGATTCTGGACACTGCCGGCCAGAAGGGTACCGGTAAGTGGACCGGCATCGCTGCTCTGGACGAGGGCGTGCCGCTGACTCTCATCGGCGAAGCTGTATTCGCACGCTGCCTGTCCGCAATGAAGGAAGAGCGCGTTGCCGCATCCTCTGTTCTGCCCGGCGAGGCTGCTCCCGCTCCTGCTCTCTCCGCTGAGGAGAAGGCTCAGTGGATCGAGAACATCCGCTGCGCTCTGCTGGCTTCCAAGATCGTTTCCTACGCACAGGGCTACACCCTCATGCGTGCTGCCGCAAAGACCTACGGCTGGAACCTGAACTACGGCGGAATCGCTCTCATGTGGAGAGGCGGATGCATCATCCGTTCCGTATTCCTCGGCAAGATCAAGGAGGCATTTGACAAGAACCCCGAGCTGACCAATCTGCTGCTTGATCCCTACTTTACCGAGAAGATCGCGTCCCTCCTGCCCGGCTGGCGCAAGGTAGTGGCTCAGGCCGCCATGAACGGCATGCCCGTTCCCGCATTCTCCTCCGCTCTGTCCTACTACGATGGCTACCGCTGCGACCGTCTGCCCGCGAACCTCCTGCAGGCTCAGCGCGACTACTTCGGCGCACACACCTATGAGAGAATCGATGCTCCCAGAGGCGAGTTCTTCCACACCAACTGGACCGGTCACGGCGGCGACACTGCTGCGACTCAGTATGTGGTCTAAGTAAAGGAGAACGGACGTGGAACCCTTTGAAAAGGGTTCCACACCTCCTAAACTTTTATACTGGTTTTCTGATACAGTAAAGCGGGATCGGGAGACACCTCTCCGACTCACGTGCAGCACTGCAAAGTGCACCGCATGCGTCAGAATTGACTTATTCGCGCATCACGGCAATCACGCTCGCACGCTCGCTGTGATTGCTGATGCAGTAATTCGTAAGAGGCAGATATCTACTGATGAAATACTATCTTGAAGAATCAAAGGGTCAGGTGAAATTATCCTGTACCTCTGAAGATGCCGTGGAGTGCATAAAGGATGTTCTTGAAAAGGACGTTGCTTCTGTGTACCGCTATGAATTTATGCCGGGAAAGTTTTCATTCACACTGCTTCTCAGGTCCATGATCGTATTTCCCGGTGCAATTCAAATGAATCAGACGCTTGTCTTTTTCGACACAGATGACGGATGTATTATGCACATCGTCGGAGATACCGCCGATGACGGAATCCGAGAGACGGCTTTTGTACAGATGGATTACACAAAAGCGGCAAGAGGCGCGAATTTTCATCCGAAGTGGATGAAGAAAATCCGTGAAGAGCTGGAACGGTATATCGTTCCATAACAATTCAGCCGCTCCTCGATCCAATCCCTGCAAACGCAGGGGGATTCATAAGGGGGACAGAGTCCCCTTTATGCCCGCCGCCCGCAGGCGGCGTCATCCGCGTACCGACAGGAAGCTATCCTCATCCTACTGCTGACGGCACTGCAGTGATGATTATTGTAATCAGGCAATAAACCCACCGCTGTCAATCAATTAAAGCTAACCGATCGCGCACCGCAGTGCGCGTTGGTTGAAATGCGTTTCAGCAGACTCTCCCATTATCGAACCCGTCGATCCATCCCGGGTCCAGGGGACCGCAGTCCCCGCGAGGTTGGCAAAGCCAACCTCGCCCGAGTTGCGCGAAGCGCAATCTCGCGTCGACGTGGGAGGGGTCCGGGGCTGTCCAGCCGCCTGCCGCCTGTGGCGGATGAAGGGCGGATGGACAGGGAGAAAACAGGGAGAAAACAGGGAGAAAACAGGGAGTATCGGGTGTGAGCTCTGCGAGCACACGAGACGACCATGTTTTCGACCGGAGGTAGCCCTTCGGGGAGGGCTGACTCCCCGGCAAGCTGACGAACGCGTTTACGTTATCGAACAAATACGCATAACAAAAATCTTTCTACCGAAAGGAACCTACCACCATGAAACTCCGTGAAAACTGCAAATACGCTCTCGTATGCCCCACTTCCATGGGTGTACGCATTACGCCTCCCAACGGTCAGCCCGTTGCATCCTCCAACATGTTCATGATGCAGGCTACCTCCGCTGAGACCAACGTTCTCTCCATTTCCGCTTTCCTCGGTCTGCCCACCAAGGTTCTGACCACCTTCGTTAAGGACAGCCCCATCGCCGATTTCATCAAGCGCGATCTCCGCGCACGCGGCATGGATTATGAGGGCAAGGAAGTGGAGCAGGGCGGTCCCTGGGGTTACCGTCATCAGTTCAACATCGCTGACTCCGGTTACGGCTCCCGCGGTCCCCGCGTATGCAACGACCGTGCAGGCGAAGTCGGACGCACGCTGAATATCAAGGATTTCGACCTTGACCGCATCTTCGGCGAAGAGGGCGTTGGCATTCTCCACCTCTCCGGTCTGATCGGTGCGCTCTCTCACGAGACCTCCATTTTCTGTCTGGAACTGGCACGCGCCGCAAAGAAGTACGGCACGCTGATCTCCTTCGACCTCAACCACCGCGCTTCCTTCTGGAAGGGTCGCGAAGAAGAGCTCCACGACATCTTCACCGAGATCGCGTCGGTTGCTGACATTCTGATCGGTAATGAGGAAGATTTCCAGCTCTGCCTGGGCGTTCAGGGTCCTGAGGCAGGCGGTAAGGATATCGGTTCCAAGATCGAATCCTTCAAGGAAATGATCGGCCGCGTAAAGGAGCAGTTCCCGAACGCATCCGTATACGCTACCACTCTCCGTCAGGTTGTGAACGTAAACAACCACCTCTGGGGCGCTATCATGCTGGCTGGCGACGAGTGGCACGTTGTTGAGCCCCGTCCGATCACCGTTCTCGACCGCATCGGCGGCGGCGACGGATTTGTCGGCGGCATGCTCTACGGTATTCTCAAGGGTTGGGAATCCGAGAAGTGGGTTCAGTTCGGCTGGGCTTCCGGCGCTCTGGCTACCACTTTCCTCACCGACTATGCACAGCCTGCTGACGAAGAGGTTGTCTGGTCTGTATGGGGCGGCAACGCACGCGTTAAGCGCTGATTTGATCAGTGGGGGTTCGGGGGATATGCCCCCGAATATCAAATTAAATACAGGGGTCAAGGGCTATCCGGCCGCCCGCCGCCAGGGGCGGATAAAGGGCGGATGGATAGGGAAAAAACAAGGAGTCTCGGGGAAGAGCACAGCGAATCCCCGAGACGACTATGTTTTTGACCGGGGGACGAAGTCCCCCCTTGCTCGCTTTGAGGGCGGAGCCGTCAAAGTGAGTCCCAACCGAAAGGAGAACACCTATGCTCACATCTGCAAAATGGATCCGAGCGGCGGGAGAACCCGCCTCCTGCCCTGTTTTCGGGCGGAAGTTTACGACGGAAAAAGCCATTTCTCACGCCTCCCTCACAATCACGGCGCGGGGCGTTTTTGAGGCACATCTGAACGGTGTGCGCGTCAGCGGCGAATATCTGGCACCCGGCTGGACGGAGTATGAATCCCGCATTCTGGTGCGGGAATATGACGTTACTTCCCTGCTTGGCTGCGGGGAAAATATGCTGACGGTTTCTCTGGCAAGCGGCTGGTATGCGGGGGTGATCCGCCGCAGATCCGGTCGGGGTGCGGAGCGTATTCCGGCGATCATTGCGGAGCTGACGGTCAGCTACGCCGACGGCGGATGCGAGGTTATCCCCACGGACGAGAGCTGGAAATGGTCGGAGAGCGGTCTTGCCCGCTGTGATATTTACGATGGGCAGTATTTTGATGCACGGACGGCTTTTGCCTTTGACGGAGCTGTGCGTGCGGAGGAGTTTGACAAATCCGTACTGGTGCCCCACGACGGTCTTCCGGTGACGGTGCAGGAGCGCATTGCGGTACGGAAAATCTTCACCACGCCTGCCGGCGAGACGGTGCTTGATTTCGGACAGAACATCACCGGTGTGCCGGCGATCAGTCTGTGTGCCCATGCGGGGGATACGGTGAAATTTTCCTTTGCGGAGATCATGGATCCGGCGGGGAATTTTTATACCGAAAACTACCGCGAGGCGAAGTGTGAGTTTACGTATATCTGCCGCGAGGGTGAGCAGACGTATATGCCTTCGCTGACGTTCTACGGATTCCGCTATCTGCGCGTGGATGCGTTCCCGGGGGAGATTACTCCCGAAAACGTGACGGCGGTGGTACTGAATTCCGATATGAAGCGGACGGGATTTATCGAGACGGGGGACGCCATGGTCAACCGGCTGATGGAGAACGTGATCTGGGGACAGAAGGGCAATTATCTGGATATTCCCACGGACTGCCCGCAGAGAAACGAACGTCTCGGCTGGACGGGCGACGCGCAGGTATTTGTGAAAGCGGCGGCGTACAACTTTGACGTAAAGGCGTTTTTCACCAAATGGCTGCGGGATATGGCATGCGCTCAGCTGGAGAACGGTCTGATTCCGAAAGTAATACCGGATGCGCTGGGTGACCTTGCCACATCGGCGGCATGGGGCGATGCAGGCGTGATCTGCCCGTGGCAGATCTACATGAGTTACGGTGACAGAAAGCTGCTGGCGGAGCATTATCCCATGATGCGCGCCTGGGCGGATTACATCACCTCCGTCTCGGACGGCACGGATCTGTGGCCCGGCGGCGGTCACTACGGCGACTGGCTGGGGCTGGATGCTGCTTACGGCGATTACCGCGGACGGACGGATCCGGATCTGATCTCGGCGGCGTATTATGCGTATGCATCGGAGCTGGTTGCCAAAGCGGCGGCTGTTCTGGGATATACGGAGGATGCGGAGAAGTACGCGGCACAGCGTGAGAGGATCGGTGCGGCATTCTACGCGAAATATCAGGACAAATTTGAGACGCAGACGGCGTATGCGCTGGCGCTGCATTTCGGTCTGGCGAAGGATCCGAAGGCGGTGGGCGATGCGCTGGCGGCACGGGTTCACGAGGACGGCGACCGTCTGATGACGGGATTTGTGGGCACGCCCTATCTGCTTCACGCGCTGAGTGCGGCGGGCTATGCGGATCTGGCGTACACGCTGTTTCTGAAGCGGGATTTCCCGTCCTGGCTGTATCCGATCACGAAGGGTGCGACCACGATGTGGGAACACTGGGACGGCATCATGCCCGACGGGCAGATCTGGTCGAAGGCGATGAACTCCTTCAACCACTACGCCTATGGCGCGGTGGCTGACTGGGTATACGAATATGCCGCAGGCATCCGTCCGCTTCAGGCGGGATTTGCGAAGATCGCGGTGGATCCCCATCCGGACAGGCGGCTCGGCTCGCTGCACGTGAGATTTGCTTCCGCTTCCGGCGACATCGCGGTGAAATGGGCATATGACGACGAAGGTATCTGCCGGGTTCGCATTGAGACGGCGATGCCGGCGGTGATCCGTGGGGAAGAAGTTCCTGCGGGAGTGTATGAGTATTATATTTGATCAATTGCACGTGCTGTGCGGCTTTTTCTGTGTCAGTCTCCAAGGTTCAGTTTGTCTCCTCCTCCCCTGGTTCTGCCGAATGGTATCCTTTTCCGTGAATAATTGGAGGTGTTGCATTTAACAAATGCAACACCTCCGCGAGTTTTCCTTGCCCGTTTACACGGTCATTTTTGCCCGTTCACGGGAAAAAACCGGAAACGCTCGCCACAAATTCCTACGGAATTTCCCGTAATGTCCCCATTTCATGGGGACATTACGGGTGGGCTGTTGCAAATATGGGGATAATTCCCATATTTGCAACAGCCCCTGTTTTTATTGGAGGTTTATCCCGCAATGGCAGAGCCAAGGATGTTGGAGGTGGGTGAATTTCATCCGCAGGGCGAAAGAGGGAGGGGGCAGGAAACTTCGGCGTGTGAGATGGTTCCTGCCCCCTCCCTCCGCCGCGTAAGCGGCGGAAAAATATGCACAATCGTAATTTTTTCTCGAATTCCTTCAAATCCCTATTTACTTCCCGCAAAAAAAGTGCTATAATATATAACGTATGCGGAGGTCTCCGCATGACTACCATTGTGTATTTAAAAATACCATATATTTCTAAGGAGGATTCATCCAATGGCAAGAAAGAAACTTTCCATGGACGGCAACACCGCGGCGGCGCATGCCTCTTATGCGTTTACCGAAGTAGCTGCCATCTACCCCATCACCCCCTCTTCCGTTATGGCTGACGTGACCGACACCTGGTCCGCGACCGGTCTCAAGAACATCATGGGCGACACTGTCAAGGTTGTAGAAATGCAGTCTGAAGCAGGTGCTGCCGGTGCTGTTCACGGCTCTCTCGCTGCCGGTGCTCTCACCACTACTTACACCGCTTCTCAGGGTCTTCTCCTGATGATCCCGAACATGTACAAGATCGCCGGTGAGCTTCTGCCCTGCGTTATTCACGTTTCCGCTCGCTGCGTTGCTTCCCACGCTCTGAACATCTTCGGTGACCACTCCGACGTGTATGCCTGCCGTCAGACCGGTTTCGCTATGATGGCTGAATCCAACCCGCAGGAAGTTATGGACCTCGGCGCTGTTGCTCATCTGGCAACCATCAAGGGTCGTGTTCCGGTTCTGAACTTCTTCGACGGTTTCCGTACCTCCCATGAGATCCAGAAGATCGAGACCTGGGATTACGCTGATCTGGAAGAGATGGTGGACAAGGATGCTATCGCTGCATTCCGCGCACGTTCCATCAATCCTGAGCATCCCGTACTCCGCGGCTCCGCTGAGAACGGCGATATCTTCTTCCAGCACCGCGAGGCGTGCAACCCCTACTATGATGCATTCCCGGCAATCGTTGAGGAATACATGGACAAGGTCAACGCCAAGATCGGTACCGATTATAAGCTCTTCAACTACTACGGTGCTCCGGACGCTGAGCGCGTAATCATCGCTATGG
>SVTS01000119.1 GCA_015063645.1 Oscillospiraceae bacterium
TCGACGACGGATGGAGTGGCACTACGTTTGAAAGACCGAATTTCAAGCGAATGATGGCAGATGTGGATGCAGGACGAGTAAACTGCATCGTGACAAAAGACCTCAGCCGCTTCGGACGTGACCACATCATGGTCGGCTACTATCTGGAATACGAGTTCCCGGAGAAGCAAGTGCGATATATCGCCGTATCCGAGAACGAGGACACTAAGAAAGGCTTGTCCGATTTCGTTCCTTTCAAGAATCTGTTCAACGAATGGTTTGCCAAGGACACCAGCCGCAAGGTCAAGACCGCACTTCATGCCAAGTTTGCCGCAGGAGAACGCACCTTTGCCTATGCGCCCCTTGGGTATGTCCGACACCCCGAAATCAAGAACGCCATTGTGATTGATGTGGAGACACGCTGGATCATCGAAAAAATCTTTGACCTTGCCTATCATGGGGCGGGTGCTGCCAAGATCGCAAGAGTATTGGTGGATGAACACGTTCCTACTGCCGGTTGGTTGAACTATCAGCGATATGGGACATTCGCTCATATCTACGAGGGACAGCCGGAGGAAAAATCCTACGCATGGACGCTGGCACAGGTCAAGAGCATCTTAAAAGACGAAACCTACATCGGCAACAGCGTACACAACAAGCAGACCAACATTTCCTACAAGAACAAGAAAAAGATACGCAAGCCGCAGGAAGAATGGTTTAGAGTGGAGAACACCCACGAAGCCATTATTTCAAAGAAAGTCTTTGAACAGGTGCAGGAACAGATCGCCAGCCGCCGCAGACAGCAAAAGGACGCTACCACGCAGATCTTCTCCGGTCTGGTGAAGTGTGCAGACTGCGGATGGTCGATGCGCTTCGGTACGAACAGACAGAACAGCAAGCCTTACAGCCACTACACTTGCAGTCAATACGGACAGGGATTAAAACAATGTTCTGCCCACTACATCCGCTATGACTACCTCTACCACTATGTTCTGACAAGAATACAGGATTTGTGGAGAAAGGCGCAGTTGGATGAAAAGGAGCTTCTGCATCGTCTTTTGAAAGGAAGCGAACAGGAGCTTGCCGCCCACGCCAAAAGGCAGAGCGCAGAGCTTACAAGAGCCGAAAAGCGCAGAACAGAGGTTGACCGCAAGTTTGCGAAGCTGTATGAGGACTGGTCGGACGGTCGTATCACGGAGTACAACTTCAACATGATGTCTCAGAAATACCAGACCGAGCAGCAGGAGCTTACCGAGAAGATCGAAAGGCTGTCTGCCGAGCTTGAATCAGAAAAGCAAACAACTGTCGATGCGGAGACTTGGATTTCACTTCTCAAACAGTATGCCAACCCCACCGAACTGACAGTGGAGTTTCTGAATACGCTGATTGAAAAGATCGTCATTCACGAAGCAACCACCGTGGACGGTATGCGTGAGCAGAATATTGACATCTACTACCGCTTAATCGGCAAAATTGAGTAAAAATAAAGATAAGAGTGCCTATGCAAGTAGGCGTAGGCACTCATACATAACCAATATCTTTAAGTGCGGGAAACGGGCATCGCAATGCCCGATACTTCGATAATGCTTGAACTCTGTGATATTCTTTGCATCAGTGTAAATGAATTATTAAGTGGGGAGAAAATCAATATGGAGAATAATAATCAGAGAAATGAACAGCTTTTGCTTGATATGGCAGAAGAATTAGAGAAGAAAAATAAAACAATTTGGACATCCATGTGGGTAATTATGATTGTAAGTATGACGGCTTTGCTTGCAGCTATCTTTATTGCCAGGTTTTTTATACCGGAAGGAGTATGGCAGCTTATTGCTGTTCTCGGGGCGTGCGTTGTGTTTTTGATACTGTGCTTCTATGCATTGAAGATTGAAGTCAGTGTAGGTGCTTATAAATGCCAGAATTGCGGTTGTGAAATTGTTCCTACCTATAAAGAAGCAATGATGGCAATGCACAGAGGTTTTACCCGTCACTTAAAGTGCCCCCGATGCAATAAACGTACCTGGTGCAGGAAAGTATTGAAGAAATAAATCCCCATTTACCGTGTGCCATTCCAGCCCCCGACAGACTAAAAAGTTGTCGGGGGGCTGTTATCTTTATGGAATTGTCTCCCCACGGAGACAATTTTCTTTTTTTTTCGGAAATTTTCGCAGAATTCGAAAAATTTCTTCAAATGTTGATTTCTTGGACATAAAATAGTGCTATAATATATAGGTTGAATTATAATCGGAGAAAAATCGCTTCGCGATTTTTTACCGGGTCTCTTCACTCTTCACTATTCATTGCGCGCAGCGCACATACCGGAGGTTGTCCATGCCCATTTCCCGTACTGCAGTCGGAATTGATATCGGTTCCACCACCGCCAAACTGGTGGTCATCCGTGACGGTCAGATTCTGTGGCGCAAATACGAGCGCCATTTTTCCTACGTCCGCAAAAAGGCATATGAGATGCTGTCGGACGCCGCTTCCGTGATCGGGGACGGCGCTGTTTCCGTTGCCATCTCCGGCTCAGCCGGACTCGGCATTGCCCATGCGGCGGGAATTCCGTTTGTGCAGGAGGTTTTTGCGACCGGAGAAACTGTACGTGCGCTGGAACCGGATACAGCGGCGGTGATTGAGCTGGGCGGCGAGGATGCCAAGATCCTCTTCCTCAAAGGCGGAACGGACGAGCGCATGAACGGCAGCTGTGCCGGCGGAACCGGTGCGTTCATCGATCAGATGGCGACTCTTCTGAATATCACGCCGGACGAGCTGGACGAGGCAAGCCTGCGGGCAAACCGGATCTATCCTATCGCCTCCCGCTGCGGCGTGTTCGCCAAAACGGATATTCAGCCCCTGCTGAATCAGGGTGCATCCAAGGATGATATTGCCGCCAGTATTTATCAGGCGGTGGTGAATCAGACCATCACCGGTCTGGCGCAGGGACGGCGCATCGAGGGCAAAGTGATGTTCCTCGGCGGTCCGCTGTATTATAATAAAGGACTGCGTCAGCGCTTTAAGGAGACTTTGAAGCTGTCCGAAGAAAATGCGGTCTTCCCGGAATACGGACTGTACCCCGTGGCGATGGGCGCGGCGATCTATGCACTGCGTCATGAGAATGACACAACACTGGAAGCGGTTCTGAACGGCATCCGGGACGCGGCGGCGGAAGTGAGTGAGGTGGCAAGCCTGCCGCCCCTGTTCGCCTCAAGAGAGGATTATGCGATCTTTTCCGCCAGACATGCCAAGGCGTATGTGCCGCAGATGGATGCTTCCGCCTACGCGGGCGGCGCGTATCTGGGTATCGACTGCGGATCCACTACCACAAAACTGGTGCTGATCGCCGAGGACGGCGGAATTCTGTATTCCTACTACAATTCCAACCGGGGTAATCCGGTGGAGATCGTCCGGGATCAGCTGAAGGAGATCTACGCCCTGTGCGGCGAGCGGATCACGGTCCGAGCTGCGGCGGTCACCGGCTACGGCGAGGAACTGATTAAAAACGCCTTCTCCCTGGACTGCGGCATCGTGGAGACGATTGCCCATTTCACCGCGGCGAAGCATTTCCAGCCGAAAGTGGATTTCATTCTGGATATCGGCGGTCAGGATATCAAGTGCTTCAAGGTGAAGAACAACGCCATCGATTCCATCATGCTCAACGAAGCATGCTCCTCCGGATGCGGCTCGTTTATCGAAACCTTTGCCCGAGCTCTGGGGCATGAAATTGCGGAATTTGCCCGCATGGGTCTGTTTGCGCCCCGTCCCGTGGATCTGGGATCCAGATGCACGGTGTTCATGAATTCTTCCGTCAAGCAGGCGCAGAAGGACGGCGCATCGGTGGAGGATATCTCCGCCGGTCTGTCCATCAGCATCGTGAAAAATGCCATCTACAAGGTCATCCGCGCGGGAGACGCATCGGAACTTGGTGAACATATCGTGGTGCAGGGCGGCACGTTCCAGAATGACGCGGTGCTCCGCAGTTTTGAAACGGAACTGGGACGGGAGGTCATCCGTCCCGCTATCGCCGGGCTGATGGGCGCATACGGCGCGGCGCTGTATGCCAGAGGACTGGGACTGGAGAAATCTGCTCTGATTTCCTCCGGGGCGCTGGAAAATTTCGTACATACATCCAAATCCGTGATCTGCCAGAAGTGCACCAATCACTGCCATCTGACGGTGAATACCTTCTCCGGCGGCGCACGGTTCATCTCCGGCAACAAATGTGACCGCGGCGGGCTCCGCGGCGAGATTACGGAAGAACTGCCCAATCTGCACGTGACCAAACGCGCCATGATCGACGCACTGCGGGAGCGCGGCAAAGCCGCACCGGCAAAGCACGGCACCGTCGGACTGCCGCTGGCACTTGGTATGTATGAGCTGGCGCCTTTGTGGACGGAGATCTTCACACGGCTGGGCTTCCGCGTGCTGATCAGTGATTTTTCCACCCGGGCTACCTATCTGCGCGGTCAGTACAGCATTCCCTCCGATACGGCGTGCTATCCGGCGAAGATTATGCACGGACATATGGAGGAGCTGATGGAAGCGGGCGCGGATGTGATCTTCTACCCCTGCCTCAGTTACAACATCAACGAAAATAAAGGGCAGAATTTCTACAACTGCCCGGTAGTGGCGTATTACTCCGAACTGCTTTCCTCCAATATGGAGTCGCTGGAAAAGACAAAATTCCTCTTCCCCTACCTGAATGTAAACAGCGAAGCGCATCTGGCAAAGACGCTCCGGGGGCTGCTCAGTGAAAAACTGGGCGTGAAACTCTCCGCCGGTGAGGTGAAATCCGCTGTGCAGGCAGGATTTATCGCCTATCGCGATCATATGGATGCCATCCGCCGTGCCGGTGAGGAGGCGATCCGCTTTGCCAAAGAGAGCGGCAGACGCGTGATGATTCTGGCGGGACGCCCGTATCATATCGATCCGGAGATCAGCCACAGTATCGACCGTCTGGCATCCGGACTGGGATTCGCGGTAATTACGGAGGATTCCCTGGATGCACCTGTCCCGGAGGATATCCGCGTGCTGAATCAGTGGACGTATCACTCCCGCCTGTATGCGGCGGCGCAGTATGCGGCGGAGAATCCGCAGACGGTTTCCCTTGTGCAGCTGGTGTCTTTCGGATGCGGCATAGATGCCGTGACCACGGATGAGGTCCGCCGGATCCTGGAAAAGAATGGCGCGCTGTACACACAGATCAAAATTGACGAAATCACCAATCTGGGCGCGGTGAATATCCGTCTCCGCAGCCTTCTCGGCGCGCTGGATATGCAGAAATAAGGAGTTTTCTCATTCCAGCCAAGGAGTTTGGAGAGAGGGTGAATTGCCGCCAAAGGCGGCAAGAGGGAGAGGGGAAAGAAACTTCGGCGATTGAGATGGTTCTTTCCCCTCTCCATGCGGCACGGCGGCATAGCCGCCGTGCCGCGAAACGAACGATTTTTGCTGTTTGAATTATCCAAAAGGAGACGTTGTTTATGACTACTCCCAATAATGACGGACTTGCCGTATTCACCGAGGAGATGCGTGCAACGCATACGATCCTCATCCCCAATATGCTTCCCATGCATTTCAAAATGATGATCCGTATTTTTCATTCCTACGGCTACAACTGCGAACTGCTGGAAACCACCGGCCGTTCCATCGCCGACTGCGGACTGAAATATGTACATAACGATACCTGCTACCCGGCGCTGCTGGTCATCGGTCAGTTCATCGATGCGCTGCAGAGCGGGAAATACGATACCCATAAGGTAGCACTGCTGCTTTCCCAGACCGGCGGAGGATGCCGGGCTTCCAATTATATCTATCTGCTTCGCAAGGCTCTGGTGAAAGCCGGTTTCGGCTATGTGCCCGTCATTTCATTCAATCTGTCCGGTCTGAACGATAATCCCGGACTGAAATTCACTGTGCCCATGCTCCGCCGGATCGTCACCGCCGTGATGTACGGAGATATGCTGCTCTGGATCAAGAATCAGTGCCGTCCGTATGAGATCCATAAAGGCGAAAGCGAGGCGCTGGCGGAAACATGGACCGCCCGTCTCACTGATGAGATGTCCCACGGCGGCGCTCTGTCCGCCCGGGCTGTCAAGCGGAATTACCGCCTGATGCTGGCGGATTTTGCCGCGATTCCGCGCACAAATGAAAAAAAGGTCAAAGTCGGCATTGTGGGCGAGATCTTCGTCAAATTCTCCCCTCTGGGAAATAACGATCTGGAAAATTTCCTTGTGTCGGAGGACGCGGAGCCGCGCCTGCCGGGACTGCTTGATTTCTGCCTGTACTGCGCGTATAACGGGATCATGGATCACAAACTCTACGGTACAGGCGCCGGCAAGGCGCTGATCTACCGCATTGCCTATGCGTTCCTGGATTCCCATAAAAAGCGGATGATCAAAGCGATCCGCGCGCACGGCGTGTTTGAAGCGCCCTCGGAATTTGCTCACGCCATTCATCTGGTGCAGGATTATATCGGCATCGGCGCAAAGATGGGCGAGGGCTGGCTTCTGCCGGCGGAGATGCTGGAGCTGATTGATTCCGGCGTGACCAATATCGTCTGCACGCAGCCCTTCGGCTGCCTGCCCAATCACATCATGGGCAAGGGCATGATGAAGCCGCTGAAAGAGCGCAACGAAAACGTGAATATCGTCGCCATTGACTACGATCCCGGCGCGACGCGCATCAATCAGGAGAACCGGATCAAGCTGATGCTGGCAAATGCCAGACGGGAAGAAGGGGATGCGACGGAGGACTTTTTGGAAAAAGTCCCCCGGACCCCCTCAAAAACTTTTGTGGAATAAAACAGAATAAAGCCCAGCGGAATTTTACGAAAAAATTCCGCTGGGCGTTTTTTTGGTTGTACATGTTCTGATTCGCCCTGCAGGCGAGTGTGTATCAGAAAGTGCGTTATTGTGCTGTCCGGAAATATGTGTTATACTATTATCCGAAGTAAGGCTGAATTATATTTTGAATAAGGGGAGGACAATATGTTATATCTGGCTGAAAACCTGAAAAAATACCGTATCATGAAAAATCTGACCCAGGAAGATGTCGCGCATTTTCTGCATATTACACCGCAGAGTGTATCCAAGTGGGAGAGAGCGGAAACATATCCCGATATTACGCTTCTTCCTGCACTTGCAAATGTTTTTGAAACAAGCATTGATCTGCTTATGGGTATGGACACGATCCGTGCGGCGGAAACACGGTATGCTATTCATAAGCGGGCGACAGAGTTCATGCATGCCGGTGCCTTGGGGGAAGCGGAAAAAGTATACCGGGATGCACTGCTGATCTATCCTAATAAGCCGGGGATGATCCTTGGGCTTGCAGGTGTACTGGCTCTGCGGAACAAACCGGAGGAAGCAATTGAACTGATCGAACGAGGACTGCCTTTGTCTGTCAATGAAAAGCAGAAAGCCACCATGCGCGCTGTACTCTGTTTTTTGTATCTGCAATGCGGAAGACAGCAAAAAGCACAGGCACTGGCATCTGAACTGCCGCATGCACGGGAAAGCCGCGAGGCAATTGCACCGGTAGTTGCAGATAATTTGAGTGAAGCCGAAATAAACGTACATATCCGAACCCTGCTGCTGGGAGAAGAATAATAAACAAAGCCCAGCGGAATTTTTTCGTGAAGATTCCTCTGGGCTTTTTTTGTTTACAGAAAACCACCTGCTAAGCGGGTGGTTCAAAAGAGGCTTTTGCCGTTGAGTAATCCCGCCGCAGCGGTAGGCTCCCCTGTGTAAGGGGAACTGTCAGCGTG
>SVTS01000120.1 GCA_015063645.1 Oscillospiraceae bacterium
AGCAATGCGTCTGCCGTTTTTTTTCCGCAGGATAATCGCGTCCGCGGAGGATGGATCGGATGAACAGAGCAGCAGCGTGACTTCCGCCCCCGCTTCCTCAGCCCGTGCGGCGCAGGTTTTTATCAGGGTACTTTTTCCCGTGCCGCTTCCTCCTTTGAGAATATACAGCCGATCCAGCGCTCGCTCGTTTATGAACGCAGGGTAGGCGCCGATAAAGCCGTCGGCGGTATTGGCACCGGCGAAATATGTGTGTGGGTACGATCCGCGGATGGGTGTGTACTTGTTGAAAAGATCGCTCATGTGGGCAAACCCCTTTCTTGTCGCTGATGAATTTGCTTGCGCTGATTATGCTATGCAATTACGGCTTGTCATGCTACTAAATCCGCGATTTGCTGCATAGAATAAAGCAAAGTTATCCGAAAAGAAAGGATGCCGCAGTTTATGGATACTACAGCTTCCGTGCGTACTCCCACGGAGATGCACGCAGAGAAAAGAATCCGTTATGATCTCCGACGGGGACTGAGCGCGGAGGAGGCGGAACAGTCCAGAAAAATATACGGTGCCAACCGCATGACGGAGAAGAAGAAAACCGGCTTTATCAGACAGTTTTTCGGGAATTTCAGCGATCCCATCATCCGGATTCTTCTGGCTTCGCTTGTCATCAACATTGCCGTAAGCTTCGGACATGTGAATTGGCTGGAATGCATCGGCATTGCCGCGGCAATACTGATCGCCACACTCGTCTCTACCATTTCGGAATACAGCAGTGCGGCTGCATTTGAAACACTGTGCAGAAAAACGGACGATTCCGTGTTTGATGTGCTCCGCGGCGGGCAATGGTCGCGCATCCGCTCCTCAGAGATCGTTGTGGGGGATGTGGTGCATCTGTCCCCCGGATGCAGTGTGCCGGCAGATGGGATTCTGTTTGCGGGAGAAATGCGTCTGGATCAGTCCCCGCTTTCCGGAGAGAGTGCGGAGAAGAAGAAATTCCCGGCTGATTGTGTCCGGATGATCAGCACCGAGATGCAGGCAGATATCCGGTGGGATCCCGATCAGACAGATCAGCTGTTCTGCGGCAGCCGAGTCTGTTCCGGTGAGGGGGAATTCCTTGTGATGCGGGTGGGCGATGCCACCTTCTACGGCGGCGTTGCGTCGGATCTGCAGGGCAGTGCGCCTGCCAGTCCGCTGAAAGAGCGGCTCGCCGGACTGGCGAGGAGCGTCAGCTTTCTGGGCTATGTGGCGGCGGCTGTGATTGCCTTTGCGTATCTGTTCAATGTGATTGTCATGGATTCAGGCATGGACGTGATGCTGATCCGGCAGAAACTTACGGACTGGCATTTTCTTTTGCCTGAGCTGATCCATGCGCTGACAGTGGCGATTTCCGTGCTGGTGGTTGCCGTCCCGGAGGGACTGCCGATGATGATCACTGTGGTACTTTCCTCCAATATGAAAAAAATGCTTGCGGGCGGTGTCCTTGTGCGCCGTCTGGTGGGAATTGAAACAGCGGGGAGTATGAATATCCTTTTTACCGATAAAACGGGAACACTGACCTGCGGCAGACTGCAGGTTTCGGAGATTGCAGGGGCGGAGAGCGTGTATGACAGCTATGCCGCGCTGAAAAAATGTCCGCCGCTGGCGGCAGCTCTGCGTGATAACCATGCGGCATGTGCTCCGCAGGGACAGGGAAATGCAACAGACCGTGCGCTTTCCGTGTATTTTGGCAGAAATGTACCGCAGATGCCTGTCGTAAATCGTGTACCTTTTGATTCCGCCCGGCGGTATACAAGCGGATGCGTACAGGATGCGGACGGAACGCGTACATGGATACGCGGCGCTCCGGAGGCGATTCTGCCCCATGTGGAGCAGTATCTGGGGACGGACGGCCGCCTGCATCCCATGAACGCACAGATGCGGAATCATCTGAAGAAGGAATGGCAGAGACTGGCGGACAGCGCGCATCGTGTTATCGCCGCGGCAGAGTGCGTCGGATGCTGTGTGTCGGAAACGGGGGATTTCCCGGGACTGATTTTCATTGCACTGATCGGTATCCGGGACCGTCTTCGTCCCGATGCTGTTTCCTCCGTCACAGCAGCACGCAGAGCGGGAATCCAGACGGTGATGATCACCGGCGATAATCCCCTGACAGCCGCGGCAATTGCCCGGGAGTGCGGGATCATCGATCCGGAAACGGGGGGCGAAGTTATAACCGGCGAGGCGATGGCAGCGATGAGTGATGACGACCTGGAGGAACTTCTGCCGCGGCTTGCCGTTGTGGCGCGGGCGCTTCCGGCGGATAAAAGCCGCCTTGTGCGGATCGCGCAGAAAAGAGAACTGGTTGTCGGCATGACCGGGGACGGTATCAATGATGCCCCCGCACTGCGTGCGGCAGATGTGGGCTTTGCCATGGGCAGCGGCACGGATGCCGCCAGGGAGGCATCCTCCATCGTGATCACGGATGACCGTTTTGCCTCCATAGTGCAGGCGGTTCTTTTCGGACGGACGGTCTTCCGCAGTATCCGGAAATTCATTGTTTTTCAGCTGACGATGAACCTGTGCGCTGTGGGCGTTTCATTGATCGGCCCGTTTATCGGGGTGGAAACACCTGTGACGGTGATTCAGATGCTGTGGGTGAATATTATCATGGATACGCTCGGCGCACTGGCGTTTGCCGGAGAGCCGGCGCTGAAAAAATACATGCATGCGCCGCCGCTTCCGCGCAGTGAAAAACTGCTGTCCCGGGATATGATCGGCAGGATACTGGGGATGGGATGCTTCTCTCTGACGCTGTGCCTGTGGTTTCTGAAATCTCCCGCCATGCACCGCATCTTCTCGCGGGGGGATGAGGTGTATTACCTGACGGTGTTCTTTGCGCTGTTCATTTTCTGCGGGATAGTCAACTGCTTCCTTTCCCGTGCGGAAGGGATGAATATTTTTGCCAATCTGGGCAAAAACCCGGCGTTCATCCTGATTATCGCCGTCGTTGCGGTGATTCAGCTGATGATCATCTATTTCGGCGGCGACGTTTTCCGCTGTGAAGTGCTTTACGGCAAGGAAATTCTTATTGCCGCTCTTCTGGCGTGTACGGTTCTGCCTGCGGAGTTGATCCGCCGGGGACTACGGCGTAAATGAAAAAACGGGAAACCTTTTGGCAGGTTTCCCGTTTACTTTATATGGAATAGTTCGGTACGGCGTCGCGGATGGAATACTCCTTCAGCGCCTCTTCGTCGATCGTTACAGCGGGGAGCAGTTCTTCCAGATAATCATAGAACGCCGCATTCTTTGCATCTGTCTCGAAATTTTCAAAGAAATCTGCGTTTTCTGTATCCTTGTACGGCTTTTCATCCATCTCCATGCGGAGGATGAAGTGCGTGCCGTAATCACTGTCCACGCGCGCGGATTTGCCCACTTCCAGATTCATTGCCGCAACAACCACATCCGAAACGAAATTCGTTGTGGCACAGATGTAATAGCCGTTTTCGTAATACAGATCCTCGGAGTATTTTTTGTATACATCATCGAACTTTTCTCCCTTGGCGAGAGCAGCTTCGATATCTGCAATCTTCTTTGCCTTTTCTGCTTTTTCATCGGCAGTGAGGTCGCGGGTCTGCAGACGTCCGGAGGAATCGTACTTGTAGTATCCCTTTTCATCCGTCTCATAGACATACGCATCGTTTACATAGATGTGGCGGATGCGGACGTAATTTTCCTGACAGTATTTTTCATACGCTTCTTCCGTCAGTGCAAGTTCACCGTCTTTACCGTACAGATTCTCGAAGAGAAGGGAGGTCTTATCCTCCATCGTGTAGATTTTGCGAAGCATATCGATATTGATCCCGTACACGGAGAGCATCTGGTTGAAGGATTTGCGGCTGCCGTCCGCCCGTTCCGTGATCAGCGTTTCAATATAATCATCGATATTTTTCAGATCGGATTCGCTCATCTTCAGTCCTCTGGAATCAAAGAGCGATGCGCAGACCAGTGTGCGCTTTACATTATCTATAACCGCACCTGTCAGATATTCCTCTGCCGTGGTCCCCTCAAACAATTCGGAGTCCCAGAATGCATCCGTGTCGCGCATATCGGTATATACGTTCATGAATGATCCCTTGTATGTGGAGAGCCAGTAGCGGTACATGTTGACAGTGACTTCCTCATCGCCGTACTCCATCACGACCGGGGAAGATGCACATCCGGACAGCGTGCACAGCATAACTGCACAGAGCAGAAGTGCGAGAATTTTTGTTTTCACCTTAGCAAATTCCTTTCGGTAGTATCACTTCAGTATACCGCAGTGCCGCCCGGAAATCAAGCGGATACGGTGTCAGAATTGTGTATATTTCGTTAAGAGATCGATGGCGAAGTCGATCAGCCGTCCGCCCTTCTTCGGCTTGCAGACAAGAGCCGGTTCGCTTCCCAGCATCATGCGGATCTGCGCACCGGGGAATGCGTTGGAGAGTGCTGTGAGTGCCGGCGGATTGACAACTTCCGGGACAAGACGGAGAGCACCGTCCCGCTCTTCGATCTTTTTCATGCCGCCTTTGACACCAAGGGCGCGGAGCAGTGCGCTTTTGCACAGGCTGACTGCCGCTGAGGGCGGCTCGCCGAAACGGTCGCACAACTCGTCGAGAATATCCTCGTAATCGGCATATTCCTCGATGCGGGCGATTTTCTTGTACATCTCCATCCGCTGCGGTGCGCCGGGGATATAATTCTTCGCCAGATACGCGTCGGTCCGGATGTCCACGGTACATTCCACGCGGGGCGGAGGTGTCTGTCCCTGTTCTTCCAGAACGGCTTCGTTGAGCAGCTTCACGTACATATCGTACCCGACAGCTTCCATGTGTCCGTGCTGCTCGGCACCGAGCAGATTGCCCGCGCCGCGGATCTCCAAATCGCGCAGTGCGATTTTGAATCCCGCGCCGAAGGCGGCGTATTCCTTGATGGCGCAGAGACGTTTTTCGGCAACCTCCGAGAGCTGCTTCATCTTTGGATACGTGAGAAACGCATACGCACGGCGGCTGGATCTGCCCACGCGTCCGCGGATCTGATGCAGCTGGGACAGACCGTAACGGTCAGCGTGTTCAATGATCAGCGTATTGGCGTTGGGAACGTCGATTCCCGTTTCAATGATCGTGGTGGAGACAAGAATATCGATCTCACCCTTGACCAGATCTGCCCAGATCTCCTCCAGCTCATCCCGATCCATGCGTCCGTGGGCGGTGGCAATTCTTGCTTCGGGAAGTGCACGCGCCAGCTTGGCGGCGGTATCATAGACCGCCTCAATGCGTCCCTGCAGATAGAATACCTGTCCGCCGCGGCGCATTTCCCGGCGGAGCGCTTCGATGATTATGCCGTCATCATGCTCCATGACATAGGTTTGCACGGGAGAGCGCATACCCGGCGCTTCCTCCAGTACCGACATATCCACAATTCCGCCCATCGCCATGTTCAGCGTGCGGGGGATCGGCGTGGCGGTCAGGGTCAGAACATCCACGTCGGGGGCGAGCTGTTTCAGCTTTTCTTTCTGCTCTACGCCGAACCGCTGTTCCTCATCCACGATGATCAGACCCAGCTGGGCGAAAGTCACATCTTTGGAGATCAGCCGGTGCGTGCCGATGATGATATCCACATCGCCCCGGCGCAGTTTGCGCAGGGTTGCCGCCTGCTGAGTGGGTGTACGGAAGCGGGAGAGCATGTCGATCTCCACGGGGAATCCGCGCAGACGGCTTTGGAATGTCTGAAAATGCTGGAACGCCAGAATGGTTGTAGGAACAAGTACCGCCACCTGATAGCCGCTCATTACCGCCTTGAATGCGGCGCGGAGAGCAACTTCCGTTTTGCCGTAGCCAACATCGCCGCAGAGCAGACGGTCCATGGGGCAAGAGGCTTCCATATCCCGACGGATGTCCTCGATTGCGGTGAGCTGACCGTCCGTTTCCTCATATTCAAAGGAATCGGCGAACTGCCGGCACATATCGTCATCCGGATCAAAAGCGATGCCCTTCGTGCGTTTGCGTTTTGCATACAGTGCAATCAGCTCTGCCGCCATTTCCTTTGTGGCGGCTTTTGCCTTGGATTTGGCACGGGTCCAGTCAGCGCCGCCCATCTTGGACAGCTTGACGGATCCGTCATCTGCACCCTGCCCGATATACTTGGATACCATGTCCAGCTGATCCACGGGCAAAAACAGCTTGTCGGTTCCGGCATAATGGATAGTGATATAATCCCGGGTGGTTCCGTCCACGGTAATATTCTCGATACCGGTATACTGACCGATGCCGTATACCGTGTGTACCACCAGATCACCGATTTCCAGATCGGCGTAGGAGAGAATCGCTTCGGTGGCTTTTTTCTTCTTCTGCTGTCTAACACGGCGGATACGTGCGGCTGTTCTCTGGGCGGCGGAGAAATTCATCAGAGCGAATTTCGGTGAGAGCAGTTCAAATCCGGCGGAGAATTCTCCGGTGAGAATGGCTACGGGTTTGGCTCCTTCATCCGCCGGGCGGAAGAAAGACCAATCAGCCGTGTCCGCCATAGCGGCGGTTATACCCTCATCGGTGAGAGTCTGCAGAAGCTGGGATGCCTCCGGCTCCGTTGCGCAGACGATGGTACACATGTAACCGTTCTGCACATAATGGGAAAGATCCTCCCTGAGAAGTGCCAGATTTCCTGCGTAAGCCGGAATATGGCTGGCGGAGAAATTGAAGGTGGATGCGGATGCACTGCTGCCGAAGGAATCCATCTGCACCAGCGGCATGACGGATGCGGCACTTTCCACCGCTTCCCACTCCCGCATGTAGATGCTTCCGCTGCGGAGCGCGGGCAGTTCTCCCAACTGAAGCATATCGGTAATGCTCTGCTCCAGCAGAGTCCGGCAGGATTCCGCCTTGGCGGCACAATTCTGGGAAGAGCGGATGATGATCATTCCGTAGAAATAATCCAGCAGGCAAGTCCCCTCCGGATAGATCAGCGGCAGATATTTGTCGGCAAAATCCGCTTCAAGACCGTTTTCCAGTACGGATAATTCACCGCTGAGCAACTCGGCAATTCTGCCGTCACCGCCTTCCGCCGAGGCAATCTTTTTGATCTGCCGGCGGATGAGCGCAGAGAGGGACTCTCGGGCATCACCGGAGAGGAGGAGCTCTCTTGCCGGCGGCAGAAGAATTCTGCCGCCCTCCATATCCAGAAAACGCTGTGTTTCCACATCAAAAGTGCCGATACGGTCAATCTCATCTCCGAATAATTCAATACGGTACGGAGATGCAGCCGGCGGATACACATCCACAATGCCGCCGCGGACGGCGAACTGCCCTGCGCCTTCCACCAACTCCACCCGGCTGTAGCCGGATGCCGCCAGAGCGGCGGCGAGCTGATCGGTGTCCAGCGGCTTTGCCGGATCCAGCGTGATCGTTCTCTCTTCCAGCATATCCTGCGGCATGGTGATCTGCAGTGCCGCTTCCGGCGTGGCGGAAATAATCAGCGGCTCCGGATCATGAAGCAGCGTACTCAGCACGCGAAGCCTCTCATGCTCATAGTCATGGGAGGCGGTGATGTTATTGAAATTGTAATCCCTGGCGGGATAATGCAGAGCCCGCAGTCCAAGGGACGAGAGCGATGCGGCTGCAACCGCAGCATCCTTTTCCTCGG
>SVTS01000008.1 GCA_015063645.1 Oscillospiraceae bacterium
AGTTTGCAAGTGTCAAATGTTTCAGTGGGCTTTCAGCCCCGCCTGTAATATGCCCTTACAGGGCTGTGCAAGCCACCGGCTTTGCCGGTGGTCTTGACTTTTATTAGAATCCCATATCTTTCCAGTATTCTTTTAGCGCGCGGTTGATATCACCAACATCGAAAGCACTGGATGTTGAACTTAATTTGAAGTCATCATCCTGTTGTTCATAATCTCCAGGATCACCTTCGTAATTAAGCAGATCAAAAGACATATCTTTACCATTTAATATTTTTTGCAGCTGTGCGTATTCCTTGAGATTTTCCACGTAGTCCTTCATTGTCTCACTTACTTCAGCACCTATAATACATACTTTGTAATAATGATTTAATGTACCACCCACACGGTTTTCACCTTGCAGACGAACAACAACTGTACTGGGACCGTACAGTATATCGTCTTTTGCGTATTTGCTATTGTCAGAATAATCGCCTATCTCCAAAACTCTTATTTTCGACGGTTCATAGAAATCGGCAGTTGTCATCTTAATCAGCGCATCAAACAAAAGCTGTTCTTCTTCATTGAGGGCTTCGATTGCAGTTGTTTCGCGGACGGTTGTGATTGCTTCTGTGTCTTCCGATGTTGTTGTTTCTGTATTTTCGCACGAACTGCAGAGCAGACAGAGTGCGAGGAGCAGAAATGTGAAAGTTTTTTTCATGTCTGACGATCCTTTCGGAATATTTATTTTTTCATGGTTGTCGTGAACCGTGCTTCTTTTTTTTCACACGTTTTGCTGGCTTATATATATTTACCTGCGTAAGCATATGCTTTCTGTTCCGTGTCAAATAGCTTGCAGTGTACAGGAGTCGGTTTTTGGTGTTGGCAGAGTCCGGTGATATGCAATGCGCCCGTGGTTTCGTTATATGGATATTTTATTTCTACAGAGAGTGACTCCTTTCTATATTTTATGTGGGCGTACCTTTACCCCTCATTAAGCATCACCTCTATTATACTATAAATTTGTAGTTATAACAACACTATATAATTATAATATATATTTTATCATTTTGTCAAGGTACAATAATACTATATACAAAAATTTTTGAGGTAGTTACCGATGGCAGAGGAAATTCGAATAACGAAAAAATCCGCACGGCGGGGGGATGATGGATATAAGGTGGTCTCCGTCCGCATGAAAGACGAAATGATAGAAAAACTGGATGCTCTTTCCGTAAAGACAAACCGCTCCCGCAATGAGCTGATCAATCTCCTGCTGGAGGCGGCTATGGATATTGTCAAAGTTGAGGAATAAACAAAACCCCGCGGAACCTTTTTGTAAAAGATTCCGCGGGGCATATTTTGTGGAGGATATCCTGTTCCTGTAGGGGCGCATCACGATGCGCCCGCTCCGATCATTTTATGTCTGCAGAACGGACGATTCATAAATCGCCCCACGGGGATCCGCCGTAAATATAAATGTTTTCGCGGGAGGCTGGGGACGCCTTTTTCAAAAGGCGCCCCCAGCGTTCTCCCCTTACTTGCCCGATACCGTAACGCCGCCGAAAGCCGCGTAGGGCAGCTCACCCGCACCGTCGCGGACGGTCTCCTTCGAGATTGCGCAGACGTTCTTCAGAAGTTCGCCCAGATTGCCGCTGATCATCGTCTCGCTGAGCGCGCAGGTGATCTTGCCGTTCTCAATGAGGAATGAGTTCTTCGCTACGCCGGAGAAATCGCCGCTGGTGCCCGGATTGCCGCCGGAGAAGCGTCCCACCAGAATGCCGCGCTCAATGCCGGCGATCAGATCCGCATAGGGAACATCCCCTGCCGCCATAACCAGCGCGGAAGAAGAGTTCTTCGCACGGGGCAGACCGGTCTTGTTGGCAACGTACTGGGAGATCATGAAATTCTCCAGAACGCCGTTCTTTATAATATCGTAATCCTCAGAGGGATAGCCCTCGCCGGTGAAGCGTTCGCCGCAGACTACGCTCTCATGCCGCGGTGCGGCGGAAAGGGAGATGCGGCTGTCTGCTACAACCTGACCCAGCTTGTCCCGCCAGGGGCTGGTGCCGTCCAGAATCGTGGTGTCGGAAGCAAAATTGCCCAGAATGCTGTAGAGGAACGAGGACAGAGAGGACGGCGGGAATACCGCTACTCCCTCGAATTTCCCCTCCAGCGGCGTGGTGTCCAGCTGTTTCTCCACATTGCTCAGATCTTCCTCCAGCGAACCAAGCTCGATGAAGGGACGGCTCAGATCGTCCGTGCAGACGTAGGAGCCGAAGAAGGAGGATGCCCGCTCGCCCTCATGGGCGGAGAACATCAGCTCGATCTGGTAATCGCCGTCCAGCGTTTCGTGCACGGTACCGAGCGTGTTCCTGTATACGGAATGACGCTTTTTGTGGGTCACGATCATCTGTTCCATAAGAATCGTGGGATGCTTTTTGCCGATCGTCTCCATCAGTTCCTTCGTGCGGTCGAAGAGCAGATCCAGATCCGCCTCGGGGGATCCGTCCGCAGTGTTCAGATTGTTCAGCATCGGCGCGAATTCCCATGCGGAATCACTCTCGCCGGAGGCGGCGATGGCAAGACAGGTCTGTGCGGCTTCCGCCACAGCAGCATCGTCAAAGCGGTTGACGGATGCGGAGCCCTTTTTGCCGCCGCAGAGGGCAGTCAGGGAGAGGGAGTTGTCAAACAGCGTGCGGAAGAGGCTGAAGCGTCCTCCGTCCACGTTGAATTCGTGTGTCTCGGTGAAGCGGGCGATGCACTGTGCCGCATCGGCACCGCCGGAAGTGAGGGCGGCGAGAGCCTTGTCCGCCGCGGAATGCAGATCGTACATAATTCATTACCGTCCTTTCTCAGCGTCCGCCGACCGTGATTTTGCAGCGGATATCGGATCCGCCGCAGCCCACGGGCATCGGCTGTTTCTTGCCGCAGTATCCGGAGGATGTCCAGTGCATCTGATCGGAGACCATGTCCACAGTCTTCAGCATGTCAAAGGCAACGCCGGAGATGGTGGTGTCCAGAATCGCCCGCCCCAGCTTGCCGTTCTTGATTTCATAACCCATGCAGACGCCGAACATGAATTCGCCGGTGGTGTCTGCCTGTCCGTTGTTGGTGGAGGTGAAATAGTATCCGTCCTCCACGGAGGCGATCATGTCCTCCAGCTTGTCCTTTCCGGGGAGCACTGCCGTATTGCGCATGCGGATCAGCGGCTCATCGGAGAAGGAGTAGGCGCGGGCGTTGCCCGTGGGATTCATACCGAAATGCTGTGCGGATTCGCGGCTGTTCATGTAGCCGACCAGAACGCCGTCCTTTATGATCTCCGCATCCACAGCGGGGGTGCCTTCGTCATCCAGATATACCGGAAGCGGCGCTTCCACGCCCAGCGCGGTGTGCGCGAAGTCCACCAGATTGACCTTTTCGGAGGCAACGACTTTGCCCAGATTGTGGGCGGCAACACTGCCGCCGAGTACCAGATCCGCCTCAACGGTGTGGCCGACGGCTTCATGCGCCAGCATGCCGGTCAGCTCTCCGGAGAGGATACAGGTCTTCAGACCTGCCTCGGCGTAGATACCTTCCCGCTTCTGCATGATCTGCTCGTACAGGCTGTCGATCTCCGGATACAGCTTCGCCGGATCGGTGAAGTTTTTGTCAAAGGTACCACTTCCGCCTACAGCCTTGAACAGCTCAATGGGCGCGCCGGCAGTAGTTTCGGCGTTGAGGAAAATATAGATATAACTGCGGGGAATGGCAGTGTAGCCGCCCGCACCGTCGGAGGTGACGAGAATCTTTTCCATGGAATCGGCGGTGGCAACCACGGCGCGGGAGGAGAGATTCGGATATTTCCCGGCGATATATGCGTCAATTTCCTTGGCGAAATCGGCGTAGAGCTTCTGATCGGGATCCTGTACGCCCCCCGTCACGGGACGGAAATCGCCGGGGATCATGGGCAGGGCACCCTTGCCGCCCGGTGCGCGGCGATCCATGAAGCGGGCGTTTTCATCGGCGGCGCGGAGTACGGCGGCAGCCGCATCGGCGGAGCATTCCGCCATGGAGGAGAATCCGTATACACCGCCGCGGTAAACGCGGGCGCATACACCGGAGGTTTCGGATTTTGCATTGGCTGTGAGATTGCCGCTCAGCAGTGTGACACGGCAGCTGCGGTTCAGCTGTGTGCGCAGCTCCGCATGGGAGTCACTGCCCATGGCGGCACACATGGGGGAGACGATATCGTGAAGCATGATGTTTGATTCCTTTCGTATATGATGCGTATCAGCGGAAACCGATCATCGCTCCCATTGCGCCCCGGATACCCCGGGAAGCGCGGTGGGAGTGAAATCTTTCGGGATTGCAGGCGGTGCAGTGGGGAAAAACGTCCATCTGCGCGTCCGTCAGTCCCGCCTCACGGAGAATGGATACGTTCATTCCCGGTACGTCGGCGAACATTTTTCCATCCCGCACATGGATGTATGCGTCGGCGAATGCCGCACCCCGCGCGGCGATGACGGCGTCTCGGAAATCTTCTTTGACCTCATAACAGCAGTCCCGGATCGCCTGCCCGATGGCACAGCGGACCGTGGACAGCTCGCCGCCTGTTTCTTCGATCAGGCGTACCGCCCCGGCGGCAATGCCGGCGACAGTTCCCCGCCATCCGGCGTGGACGGCGCAGACGATGGGAGATCCATCCGCACGGCGGGCGGAGAAGAGGATCGGCGTGCAGTCCGCCACGCGTACCATCAGAAGAATATTCGGCTCATCGGTGATGAAGCCGTCGCAGTCCTTGCCCGTGGGCAGAACCGTGCCCGTGCCGCAGTCTGCGGCGGTGACACGGCGGATTTTTGTCGAATGGATCTGCGAGGCGCAGACCACTGCGGCGGCATCCAGCGCCCCGCCGGATACGCGGCGGGCAAAGAGAGTGATGTTCGCGACAACGGTTTCGTCCGGATCGCCGCGGCCTTTGGCGACGTTCATCGACGCCGTATGCGGAAGCGTGCTGATGCCGCCTTCGCGGGTGGAGAATCCGTGCATGATCCGCGGCTCAGCCGCCAGCAGGGTTGATGTGAGCATATGCTGCTCCTTTCGGTGATTCAAAGGCGGATTTTCTTGATCTCTTCCGCGTAATACTGTACAAGATCGAATTTTGAGCCGGGCATCAGACGGTGATCGGGGCAGGGAATGAATCCGCCCATGGCGGAAAGCCGCTTCATGCGCTCAATCTCCGCATCCACCGCGGCTTTATCCCGGCGCAGGGCGGTCTTATCCATGCCGCCCACACCCAGCATGCCCCGACCGAATTTTTCACGGGCGGGGGCAAACTGATCGCCCCACACGCCCACTTCGATGGGGAACATGGTGTTGACACCGTTTTCAAACCAGATGGGGAGGAGTTTTTCCGTCACGCCGTCGCAGTCCAGGGAGATGATATCTATGCCGTGGCGGTGACAGAGATCGCTGCGTTTTCTGTAATGCTTTCCGCACAGCTCCCGGAACATATCGGGAGAGAGAAGCGGACCGTTCTTGAAGCAGATGTCCTCCCAGTAGTGGGCGAAATCGAACTGCGCGCCGGTCTGCAGGATCGCCTCGGCGCATTTGTACTGCATGTCGGCGTAGGCATCCACGATGTCGGCGAACAGCTCTTCATCCTCGTCGTACATAAGATAGCTCATGCCGACAACGGAAACCATGTTCCGGATATCACCCAGCACGCTGCCCAGATGCAAACCGCAGGGAATATCCTGATCGCGGGTCTCGTTGAACTTTTTGAAAAATTCTGTATTCACCCGCCGGGCGGAAAACTGCATCTTCGGCAGATACAGCTCCTCAAAGGCGCGCCGGTCTTTCAGGATATAATCGTCCTCTGAAGGGATGGAGGCAATGCCCGGCTTGATCCGCTCGATCAGACCGACGGAGTTCTGCACCCGCTGGGTGCCGTCGGGCAGTGTTTCCAGAATCGTTCTCTCAAATCCGGGCAAAAGTCCCCTGTTCGCCCCGTAGCAGCGATACCAGTTGAAATCCCAGCCGATGATCCGGTCCAGTTCTCTGTCGGCGGCATTTCCGTCGCCGACCGTGCGCGCAAGCTCCTGCGGAATATGTCCCTGTTCTGCCCATTCAAGCAGAAGTTCCCGCCAGTAGCCGAAATGCACCGCGGGCATGCGGTCGACCGGCTTGTAACGCAGCAGATTCATGGCGCGTTCGCGGTTTGTCATGACAGACTCCTTTCAGAAATGGGGTGCGCATGGTTTCATGCAGCACCCCATGATAGAAATCCCGGAAATTACTTCAGAGTGATAACGCTCTCATCCCACATGGAGGGAGCCTTGTAGCCCAGCAGATTCACAGCGGTGGCTGCCACGTTGGACAGACCGAACGCGCCTGCATCTTCCTTGACGGTGTACGCATCTGCATAGAAATTGTCGTAGATGATCAGCGGAACGGGGTTCAGCGTGTGGCTGGTCTTAGCCTTGAAGCTGCCGTCCTTGTTCAACTTGGGAGCCTTCGTTTTCTTGTCCAGCTCAGCCATCTCATCGGCGTTGCCGTGGTCGGCAGTGATCAGAGCGACACCCTTCAGCTCATCCACAACGGAGAGGATTCTGCCCAGCTGCAGATCCATTGCTTCGAGAGAGCAGATGGTAGCGGCGAGGGAACCGGTGTGACCGACCATGTCGCCGTTGGGGAAGTTCACTCTCAGGCAGGGATACTTGCCGCTCTTCAGAGTCTCGATCAGCTCATCGGTGATCAGAGCGCACTGCATCCACGGACGCTGCTCGAAGGGAACGATGTCGGAGGGGATCTCCACATAGGTTTCCAGCTCATCAGAGAACTTGCCGGAGCGGTTTCCGTTCCAGAAATAGGTGACGTGACCGTATTTCTGCGTCTCGGAGATAGCGTACTGCGCAACACCGCTGTCAGCCAGATACTCACCCATGGTGTTCGTGATCTCCGGGGGATTTACGAGGTAGCGGGACGGAATGTGCAGGTCGCCGTCGTACTCCAGCATGCCGGCGTAGGTCACTGCGGGAACGCGAACGCGGTCGAACTTGTCGAAATCAGCACCGGCTTCAAAGGTCTTGGATATCTCAATAGCGCGGTCGCCGCGGAAATTGTAGAAGACAACGCTGTCGCCGTCCTCAACTGTGCCCACGGGCTTGCCGTTCTCAGCGATAACGAAAGGCGGCAGATCCTGGTCGATGACCTTGGTCTCGGCGCGGTAGGTTTCAATTGCCTCAGCTGCGGATGCGAACTGTCTGCCTTCGCCCAGTACGTGGGTCTTCCAGCCCAGCTCAACCATGCCCCAGTTGGCTTCGTAGCGATCCATGGTGATCTGCATGCGGCCGCCGCCGGATGCAATCTTGATATCGAATTTGTCATCGCGCAGGGATGCAAGGAAATCTTCGAAAGGATTTACATATTCCAGTGCGGAGGTCTCACCTACGTCACGGCCGTCCAGCAGGATGTGGATGCGTACGGAGGAAACGCCGTCCTTCTTTGCCTGAGAGAGCATTGCCTTCAGATGATCGATGTGGGAATGCACGTTGCCGTCGGAGAACAGACCGAGGAAGTGGAGGGTGGAGTTGTTCTTCGTTACGTTTCCGACGATCTCCTGCCATGCGTCGGAGGCGAACATTTTGCCGCTCTCGATGGACTGGGAAACCAGCTTCGCACCCTGTGCGAATACCTGACCGGAACCAAGCGCATTGTGACCGACCTCAGAGTTGCCCATGTCGTCATCGGAGGGCAGACCTACAGCGGTGCCGTGTGCTTTCAGCTTTACCATGGGATACTTCGCCATGATGGATTTCAGATTGGGCATATAGGCGCGGGAAACCGCATTGGTCTCTCCCTCAGCGGTGAGACCCACACCGTCCATAACGATGGTCAGAACCGGACCCTCAACGCCGGTAAAAGTGGATTTTTCAAGCTTGCTCATTGGTGTATCTCCTTAAATTTATTGATTGACATTTTTTGTATCAGTCCCGGAATACGGGGGCATTCCGCCGCTGCGGCTTCAGAGAACCGGCTGTTCCGCGAAAATTTTCACCTTGCGCTCCAGCACTGCTTTGGCAAAATCAGCGCCGTCCTTCAGCCGGTGATCCGTGAGTACACCGGCGCGGCGGGGAGCTTTTGTGGCGTGGATATCGCTGCCTGCCGTAACGGCAAAGCCGAAGGAGCGGGCGTAGTCAGCCGCCTGTCGATTCTGCTCCGGAGCACGGCCCGCATTGATCACTTCCACCGCATCGGTTTTCTCGGGGAACATCCGCATCAGGGGATTATCCGTGAGCCGCCATGGATGGGCGTGGACGATGATGCCGCCCGCCTCGTGTACGCGGTCAAAATAATCTCCCGCACTCCACTGCAGCAGATCCGGATGCGCCAGAAGCCAGTCGGCGCCGAGACCGTAGGTCAGAAAATGCGCCCATCCGCAGGAATATTCCCATGCGAAGAAGACGTCCAGACCGCATTTTTCGCCCTCTTCCGCAGCCGCTTCATAACCGCGCAGAAAGAGTTTTACACGCTCCTCCCAGGGAAGATCCGCGGGAACCGTGGTGTTTCCGTTGAAAAAATGATCGGTGACGAAAATGCCGGTGTAACCCAGAGCGGCAAAATGCCGTGCCATCTCCGCACCGGAGGATTTTCCGCACTTGCTTGTTTCGCTTGTGTGGAGATGTGTTTCGTATTTGAACATAACGCCTCCTGCGTCCGTCGGACACAAAATTTCACTTACTCTATATTATACCATATTTTTGTCCCTTCGTCTATATAAAATGAGAATTTTCGGAATTTTCCCGCCGTTTTTTCAACAGCACACTGAACAGAGTTGCACCTGCAGCAGATTACGCTGCGGTACCGATTCCCGAAAATCTGTAAATAATCCTGAAAAAAACCGGGAGGATGCGTGGAAAAATCAAAAAAATTTCATCTTTTTGCAGACAATTTTCAGAATGTGCCGATGTGTTCATGATTTATTTAAAAATCCGTGCTATAATGAAAATATTGTTCTACGCATTTATGCAAGGATAAATAAAATTAGGAGCAACTGTCATGATTGAAATCAGTCATCTGGTCAAACGCTATGGTGCCAAGTTTGCCGTGGACGATATCAGCTTTTCCGTGGGAAAAGGCGAGATCGTCGGCTTCCTCGGACCCAACGGCGCAGGCAAGAGCACTACGATGAATATCCTCACCGGCTACCTCTCCTCTACCTCCGGTACGGCTACGGTAGGCGGCATCGATATTCTGGAAAATCCCTATGAGGCGAAGAAACTTATCGGCTTCCTGCCCGAACAGCCGCCGCTGTACGTGGACATGAAGGTGGACGAGTATCTGAACTTCATCTATGAGCTGAAGAAGTGCAAGCTCAACAGAGAGAAGCATCTCGCCGAGGTCTGCGAGGTCACCAAGATCTCCGACGTCCGCGGACGCATGATCAAGAACCTCTCCAAGGGTTACAAGCAGAGAGTTGGCATCGCACAGGCTCTGATCGGCAATCCGAAAGTGCTGATCTTCGACGAGCCCACCGTCGGTCTCGACCCGAAGCAGATCATCGAGATCCGCAACCTGATCCGCAACCTGGGTACGGATCATACCATCATCCTCTCCACCCACATTCTGCCTGAGGTGCAGGCTGTGTGTGACCGGATCGTCATCATCAATCAGGGACGCCTGATCGCTGATGAGAAGACGGAAAACATCACCCGCGTGGTGGAAGAGAACCGTCTCTACAGCGTCAAGGTCTGCGGTCCTCAGAGAGAGGTCCTCTCCGTTCTGTCCAAGGTTCCCGGCGTTGTCCGTGCGGATGCAGTGGGCGAGCGTGAGCTGGACAGCTTTACCTACCATATCGAGAGCGAACCGGGTGTGGATGTCCGCAAGCCGCTGTTTTTCGCTCTGTCTGAGCACAACTGGCCCATCATCGGGCTGGAGGCTGTGGGTATGTCCCTGGAGGACGTATTCATGAAGCTGATGGATGCCGATGCGAAGAAAAAGCAGCGCGCATCCCAGAACCGCGCCGGCGCGCGGGATAACCGCTGATGCGGAAAGGAAGAGTTACGGATTATGTTTGCTATTTTTAAACGCGAGCTGCACTCGTATTTTACCACACCCATCGGATATGTATTCATGGCGGTGTTTCTGGCGGTGTCCGGCTTCTGCTTCTCCATCACCACACTGCAAATGCAGTCCTCTGACGTATCCACCTATTTCCAGTTTCTGATGTTTGCCTACATCGTGATCATTCCCCTGCTCACGATGAAGACTTTTGCTGAGGAGCGCCGTACCCGCACGGAGCAGCTTCTTTTGACGGCGCCCGTCTCCCTGACCGGTATGGTCATGGCAAAGTTCCTCGCAGCATTCACCATGTTCTTCGGGACGCTGGTTGTCTCCGCTGTGTATTTCTTCCCGCTGTCCCTGTACACGGAAGAGATGAACTGGTCCCGTGTGTGGGGATCCATGTTTGCCATGGTCCTCATCGGCATGACGTTCATCTCCATCGGCATTTTCGTTTCCTCCCTGACGGAGAATCAGTTTACCGCATCCCTCGGCACCATCGGCATTCTGCTTGCGCTGATGATCGTGGCTATGGTCAACAGCCTGATTGATTCCTATGTGGTCCGTTCCGTTCTGGACTGGATCTCCATCTACAGCCGCTATGCCAACTTTACTTACGGTATTTTCGATTTCGGTGCGGTGGTTTATTACATTTCCATCTGCGTCGTGTTCCTTTTCCTCTCCGTCCGCGTCTTCGAGAAGAGACGCTGGTCCTGAGGCATAACGGTAAAGGAGTTCCACTGATATGAAAAAAGGTTTTTATTCCACCAAAAGCTTCCGCTACGGAAGCGCCGCTACCGCTTTCACCTGCGCATTCATCGCGGTGGTGGTGGTGTTCAACATCATTTTCACTGCCCTGGCAAACCGCTATCTCTGGTATATCGATATGACCGGCGAGTCCGTCTTCTCCCTCTCTGAGGAAGCCAAGGACATTCTTTCCGATATCGATGAAGAGATCAATATTTACTTCACCAGTGAGCCCGACCAGCTGATGAACGGCACCAACGGCGAATGGGCGAAGTACGTTTACAATACCGCCCGCCAGCTGGAGGCGGAGTTCGAAAACATCACCGTGACCTGCAAGGATATTGTCAAGCACCGTGCGTTCTTCGAGCCCTACCGCACCACCGCCGCCACCAATCTCTATACCACTTCCGTGATCGTGGAGTCCGGTACCGAGATCCGCGTGTTCGCGCTGGAAGCTTTCTTTGTCACCAATGAAGACGGCACCATCTGGGCGTACAACGGCGAAAAGAAGATGCTCTCCGGCATTCTGCAGGTAACCAGCGCCGAATTGCCCATCGTGTACTTCACCAGCGAGCACGGCGAGGATCTGAGCCAGAATGCACAGGCATTTGTCTCCCTGTTCACCGACAACGGCTTCGAAGTCCGCGTGATCAATCTCGCCAAGGAAGAGATCGATGAGGATGCCCGCATCATCATCATCAATAACCCCGTATACGACTTCATCGGTGCTGAGGCAGAGGACGAAAAGTCCAATGAGATCAAGAAGCTTGATAAGTTCCTGGACAACTTCGGCTGTCTGTACGTCTTTGCCGATCCCGATAAGGCAGGCAGACTGAATAACCTCAGCGAGTTCCTGGAGGAGTGGGGTATCGCATTCACGCCGAATACCTACATCCGCGATACGGAGAATTCCGTTTCCACCGACGGTCTGTCCGTTGTTGCCAAGTATGACACCGAAACGCTGGGCAGCTCCATCTATAAGGATCTGACCTCCAATCTGGCAACCATGCCCAAGACCATCTCCCGTTATACAATGCCTATTGAGATCCTGTGGGAAGAGGGCGGCAATCTGTCCGGCTCCCGCCACGTATCTCCCGTGCTCAAGTCTTACGAGACCGCTCAGGCTGTCAAGAACAACGAAGTGGTCGGCAAGGGCGAGTACAACCTGATGACGATTTCCCAGGAGTCCCGCATCATCAATAACGAGTATTACAATTCCTACGTTATCGTCAGCGGTTCGTCCAATTTCGCCAACAGTAGCTATATCTTCTCCAATGCCTATGCCAATGCGGATATCCTCTCTGCAGCTATGAAGGCTACCGGCCGCGACAAGATCCTTGCAAACATCGATTTCAAGGTGTTTGACGATACTTCTCTGGATATCACCACCGCACAGGCGAATGACTGGACGGTTGCGAGCGTGCTGGTTCTGCCTGCCATCGCAGCTGTATGCGGACTTGTGATCTGGGTAAGGAGAAAGCATTCATGAAGAAGATTTCAAGGCAGAAACGCCCGGTTATTATCTGTGCCGCGATCTTCGTTGTGCTTCTGATCGCTTACTTTGCCGTTGTCCGTCCGCTGGTCAACAGCGGTCTGGAAGAAGAGACCAAAGCGCCGATTGAAACCGTTGAAGGTGAAGTTGTCGGCATCAATGACCGCTACCTGATGTTCCCCCAGGTGGAACGTAAGGGCATGCAGTCCATCAAGGTGGAAAATGAGTACGGCACGTACGAATTCTACCGCGACAGCGAAAGCGAATTCCAGATCCGCGGATTTGAGGGTACTTCCTTCGATCTGACCAAGTTCTCCTCCCTCGTTACTTCTGCCGGCTATACGCTGGCAAAGGTAAAGGTGGTGGATAACGCTACCGACGCGGAGCTGAAGGAATACGGTCTGGATAAGCCCAAGGCAACCTGGACGCTGACTACCACTACCGGCGAAAAGTATAAGGTTCATGTCGGCTACGATCTGCTGACCGGCGGCGGTTACTACTGCATGCTGGACGGACGCCGTTCCGTATATGTGCTGGATACAACGCTGGCGGAGACAATGTTCGCTCCCATTGAGTATATGGTCTCCCCGATCATTATGGCAGGCGTTCAGCAGGACGATTACTTCATGATCGATGACTTTACCATGATGAACGGTGATGATGTCCTCTTCTCCGCGAAGATCGTGGATCCCGAGGATCAGAATAACCCCGAGGCAATGGTGGAGCACATCATGCAGTATCCCGCCGCTTACTTCCCGGATACCGATATTCTCTATGAGATATTCTACAGCTTCATGGGTCTGCAGGGCACTGAGGTTGTGAAGCTGGGCGTAACCGATGCGGATCTGAAGAAATACGGTCTGGATGACCCGGCGCATACGATTTACTTCAAGTACAAGGAAGCCGAAGTCATGCTGTTCTTCAGCAAACTGCAGGACACCGGCATCTACTACGTCTATTCCTCCCTCTTCCCGCAGTATATCTCTACCGTGGATATCACAACCGTCAACTATCTGGAAAATCCGCTGATCGACTGGATCAACGCGTATACGTTCCAGCAGTGGATCACGGCTGTTTCCGCTATGGAGATCAAGGGAAGCGGCGCGGATGTGAAGTTCACGCTGACCCACGGCACCAATGCAGAGGGCAACGCGACTCTGGAAGTGGATTCCAGCACCGGTCTGCATATCGCCGATGCGGATGTGCATAACTTCCGTCAGTTCTACAAGACCCTTCTGTCTATTGATATTCAGGATTATGCGGATCTGAGCGAAGCCGAGATGAAGAAGATCGTGAAGGAAGATAACTGCATCCTCACATTCACGTTCTATAATCTGAACGGTGATAAGACGGTATACAAGTTCTATCCGTATTCCGGATCCGGCAGACGTGCGCTGATGACGATCAACGGCAAGGGCGAATTCTACGTCCTCACCGACCTGATAGAAAAGATCGCGTCCGATGCGAACAAGGTTCTGAACGGTCTGGATATCGATTCCTACGGCAAGAATTAACATGATTCAGTCAAAAGGAGGTGCATTGCACCTCCTTTTGGAATCTCAGGAGAAGTTTATGGCAATTACAATTCTCTATCAGGATGCGCATATTGTTGCCTGTGTCAAAGAGGCAGGTGTGTCGTCTCAGTCCCCCGGCATGCCGGAGAGGATTGCGGAGACGATCGGCGGCGATGTGCCGCTGGCGGTACACCGGCTGGACCGGGATGTGGCAGGCGTGATGGTCTATGCCCGCACTCCCGAAGCCGCATCCTCCCTGACGGCGCAGATCACCGCCGGTACACCGGAGAAGATATACTACGCCATTCTGCGCGGCTCGCCTGAGGAAGCCGGAGAGCTGCAGGATCTGCTCTATCACGATCCGAATCGGAATAAGACGTTCGTTGTGGACCGCAAACGCCGCGGTGTCCGGGAAGCACGGCTTTCCTACCGGATCCTTGCCCGGGCTGACGGGGAAGACGGTGTGCTTTCATTGGCGGAAATCCGCCTGCATACGGGACGCACCCATCAGATCCGTGTGCAGTTCGGCTCAAGAAAATTCCCCGTGGCAGGGGACGGAAGATACGGCGGCGGCAAGGGACAGATCGCTCTGTTCTCCCATTCTTTCGCGTTCCGTCATCCGCTCAGCGGAGAGGAAATGCGCTTTGCCGCTCTCCCGGAGATGAGCGGCATCTGGACGCATTTCCGCGAGGAATTGTCGTGAATCCCTTGTAACTTTACAGTGTATGTGGTACAATGTACACAGCATACAGAAAGCTGAAACTGTACGGCAGTCTCCAAGGTGCAGTTGTGGTACAATGTACACAGCATACAAAAAGCTGAAACTGTACGGCAGTTTGCTGTGTACGCGAGCCTGCCGCGCGGACGCCGTCCGCGTTCCGCCTTCGGCGGAATTCCGGCAGTCTCCAAAGTGCAGTTGTGGTACAATATTATATACTGTTTTCAGATATTTTTTAAGGAGAAATATGATGCGCATGAAACGAATTCTTTCCCTTGTGCTGGCAGCTGTTATGCTGCTGCCGGCTGCGGCATGCTCGCCTGCTGAGAAGCCGCTTGACAGCGAGACGACTCTGCCGGTTGAAACAACCGTGCCGGATACTACCGCTGCGCCCGAAACCACCACGGAAGCGGTGACGGAGCCGGCGGAAACCGAGCCCGTGTGGGATCCCGCATGGCCGAAAAAAGAGCATGCGGATGCCTCTGTTACCCGCAAACTCAGCCTCAATCTGCTGAGCAGCGGCGATGCGAACAAGGAGGACGCGGATAAACCGCTTGTAGTCTTTAATGCGGCGGATCCCAAATATCAGAAGCTGCACACACCGGAGATCCATAAGCTGGCTGACGTGTCCATGAAGTGGATCTACGACGTCACGGCAAGCTGGACGTTCAATGTTCCTGCCGATCTGAGCGCCTATGAGGCGTATTCCTTCTGGGTATATGCCCCTGAGGGAACTGTCGGTGAGACTTTCTATATGTATTTCGGTTCTGAAAACTCTGCCACCGACGGCATCGACTATTACGGCAAATCATTCAAAATGCAGTCGGAGGGCTGGAACTTCTTCAGCGGCTATCTGGGTGCTTTCAGCATCAACCGTACGCCTCTGGGCTGGGATAAGATCGATAAACTGACTCTGACCAGCACCGGCTGGAGCCAGACGAACCGCGCCTCCACGGTGCTGTATCTGGATAATATCACGCTCCACACCAACGCTAAGATGGTGAATACCACCGGTATTGCGCTGGGCGATGCGTTTGCCTTCTCCGTGGACGGTCCCCGTGCGGTCTACGATAATGAGACGGTGGAGATCAGCTATATCGATGATACCTCCGTGGTGTTTGAGGAGAGTGGTACATACTGGCTGCCTCTGTCCGTTTTTGCCGCAATCCTGGATAAGAATTCCGATTACAATGCCGCATCCCGTACGCTGAACATGACGCTGGGCGGCAGAAAATATACCTTTGTCGGCGAAAAGAATACCGTTGTTGTGGATGGAAAGTCCGAAAAACTGGATTTTACCGTCCGGGTAAAGGGCGATTCTCTGTTCGTTCCCCATACCTATGCCCAGTCTCTCTTTGGATACGGCTCCCTGTATACGGATGAAATGGGTCTGGTCATCCTCTCGAAAGAACCCCGTAATTACGACCTGCATAAGGAACTGAAAGCACTGCTGAATATTTCCTATACAACACTGTTCACCCGTCCCAGCGGCGAGGAAGTCCTTGCCGATATGTATGACAATCTGGGCGGCGACGTGCATCCGCGCATTATGCTGACGGAGAATGATTTCGATCGTCTCAGAGGATACTACGAGACAGACGAGACGTTCAAAAAATGGGTGGGCGAGCTGGATAAAAAATACGGCATCACCTCCACCGCCTATACAGAGAGCCCCGTGAAGTGGGAATTGACCGACGGCGTCCGCCTGCTCTCCATCTCCCGTAAGGCGAAGAATAAGATCATTCCTTTCTGCTTCCTTTATCAGATTACGGGCAGAGAAGTTTTTGCCAGACGTGCATGGCGTGAAGTGGAGGCATTGGTCAATTTCAAAGACTGGCATCCGGAGCACTTCCTGGATACTGCCGAGATCTGCTATCCCATGGCGATTGCATACGACTGGCTGTATGATTACCTCACACCCGAGCAGCGTGCAAAGATGGAAAAGGCTACGCTGGAATTCGGTCTGAATCCCGGTCTGGACCGCTATGAGGGACGTACCGGTTCCTGGGGCGACAACAACTGGACCGGCGTCTGCAACGGCGGTCTGACCGCTGCGGCTCTTGCCTACGCATCTGCTCTGCCGGATGCATGTACCCGTGTGCTGGACGGCGCAATGCGCGATGTGGAGAAGGGTATGTACACCTATGCGCCGGACGGCGGCTATCTGGAAAGCCCCGGCTACTGGTCCTACGGTACGGATTATCTCCACGTTATGATGAGCTCGCTGGATTCCGCCTGCGGCACGGATTACGGTCTGTATAACTCCCCCGGATTTGCCGAGTCTGCGTACTTCACCGCATATTTTGAGACGGAAGACGGCGCGTGGGGCTTCCACGATTCCGGTTCCGGCGTATCCGATACCAACTGCCTCTCCTGGTTCGGCAAGAAATCCGGCGATCCCTCCGTCAACCGTCTCCGCCGCAACAGCGTGGATAACGGCGTCAAAGCGCTCCATGTATACGATCTTATGTGGTATGACCCGAAGAATATCGTGGACAGCGTCAAGCTGAATCTGGATTCCTTCTATACCGAAGTGGGTTCGGTGAGCATGCGCAGCACCTGGGAGAACGATGCGATTTTCGTGGGTCTCCATGCAGGCGACAACGCCGCCAGCCACGGCGATCTGGATATCGGCAACTTCGTGCTGGATGCTGCCGGCAGACGCTTCCTTGTGGAGCTTGGCTCGGATTATTATAACCTGCCTGCATATTTTGGCGCGAGCCGCTGGAATTACTACCGTAAGAGAGCCGAAGGTCAGAATACTCTGGTCATCGGTGACGTATCCTATAAGAAACCCGATCAGAATGCGAAAGCTGTCGGCAGCTTCACCCGTGTGGAGAACAACGAATCTTCCTCCATTGCTGTCGTGGATATGACCCCGGCGTACGATGCAGTCACCGACGGCAAGCGCGGCGTTCTCTTCACGGATAACCGTTCTACGGTCATCCTGCAGGATGAGGTTCACATGAGCTCTGCCAATACGGTTCGCTGGGGTGTACACACCAAGGGCCGTGTTACGATCAATGCGGGAGGCCGCAGTGCCTTCATCCAGAGCGGCACGTACTTCCTCTACTGTGAGATCGTTTCGGCAGATCAGTCCCTGCAGTTCACAACGGCAGACGCCAATTCCTACGATCCCGCCTATAAGAATTCCAGCGGTGAATACAGCCGTTCGGGTATCAGAAGGCTGATGATCGTCACCCCCGATAAGGTGAAGGATTTCGAGGTTGCCGTGGTGTTCAAGGTTGTCACACTGGACGATGTTGCACCGGCTCTCGGTGAGACTTATCAGTGGACGCCGATGAAGGACTGGAAACTCAACTGATCCGGGGATCTGTTTCCGGAGGTTTCTATGTATTATGATTTGCTTTATATCCTGCCTGCGCTGATTCTTACGCTGCTGGCGAGCGCACACGTGAAAAGCGTGTACGCCCGCTACAGCGAGATCGGTGCATCGTCAGGCGTTACCGCCGCATCCGTCGCAAGACGGATTCTGGATGCCCACGGACTTACCGATGTCCGCATTGAGCGGGTTGCCGGTGAGTTGAGTGATCATTTCGATCCCACCGCCAATGTGGTGCGCCTGTCCGAATCGGTGTACGGAAGTTCTTCCGTTGCCGCAATCGGCGTGGCTGCCCACGAATGCGGACACGCGGTGCAGTATGCACAGAGCTATCTGCCCATCCGCATCCGCGCATCCATCATCCCCGTAACCAATTTTGCATCAAAATTTGCCGTTCCAATGGTGATCCTCGGGATATTCCTGGCGGCGTACGGAGAAAAAATGCTGTCTGTCGCCTACGCCGGCGTGATTCTGTTCGCATTCTGCGTCTTTTTCCAGCTGGTGACACTGCCTGTGGAATTCAATGCTTCCCGCCGTGCAATGACTGTTCTGCGGGAGGACGCGATTCTGACTGCAGAGGAACTGGGCGGTGCGAGAAAAGTGCTCACCGCCGCGGCGATGACCTATGTGGCATCGCTGGCGGGAACGATCCTGCAGCTTCTGCGGCTGATTTCCATCGTCAATAACAACAGACGCCGCTGACGTTTTGTTGATTTCACGACTTCTTTGTATTGCGCATCAACCGTTGCCGGACAGTAAGAAAACAATGTAAAGGAGAACTTTATGCACTTCAAACGAGTCCTTTCTGCTGTGCTTGCCGCTGCCATGCTGCTGCCTGCGGCTGCTTGCGCGCCGGAGGAAGCTCCTGCGGAGACGACATCCCCGACGGAAAGTACGGAGACAACTGTCCCGACAGAAACAACCGAAGCCGAAACGACGACGGCAGAACCCGAGCCTGTCTGGGATCCTTCCTGGCCGGTGAAGGAGGTCATCGATCCCGCTGTTACCCGCAAACTCAGCATGAACCGCCTGAGCGAGCAGAATAAAACAAATGAGGAAGCGGACAAGCCGCTCACTGTTCTGGATGTATCTTCGCCGGCGTATAAATCCTATCATGATTCCGAAATCCACAACACCGCTCCTGTTTCCATGAAGTGGGTCTATGCGCAGAGCGCATCCATCCAGTTCAGTGTACCGAAGGATCTTTCTGCCTACAAGGGATACTCCTTCAGTGTGTTTGTGCCTGCGACAGCAGTGGATGAGGAGTTGTACATCTATTTCGAGAGCAACAGTCCCGCGTCCGACGGCATGGCATACTACGGTCGGAAGTTCCGGATGACGGAACCCGGCTGGAACCATTTCAGCGGTCCGCTTACCCAGTTTACAACACACCGCACGCCGGCAGGCTGGAATCAGATCGAGCGGATGGTGATGTACAACACCGGCTGGGATCAGGCGAACCGGCAGGATACCGTTGTATATCTGGACAACATCTATTTCCACACGAATCTGGATGCGGTGGATACCACCGGCGTGGCGATAGGTGATGCATTCGCCTTCTCTGTGGGCGGTCCACGTGCCGTGTACGATACGGATGTGGTGGAGATCAGCTATATCGATGACACATCCGCCGTGTTTGAGGAGATGGGCGTATATTGGCTGCCTCTCTCCGTATTTGCCGCTGTGCTTGATAAGGATTCCGACTACAATGCCGCATCCCGCACGCTGAATATGACCTTAGGCGGCAAAAAGTACACCTTTGTGGGAGACAAAAATACCGCTCAGGTGAACGGAAAATCCGAGAAGCTGGATTTCACCGTGCGCGTCATCGGAGATTCGCTGTTTGTTCCCCATACATATGCTCAGTCCCTGTTTGGCTACAGTGAGATGTATACGGACGAGATGGAGCTGATCATCCTCTCCAAAGACAAACGGCAGTACGATATGCACCGCGATCTGCGATCGCTTCTGAATGTCTCGTATTCCACTTTGTTCACCCGTCCCTCCGGTGAGGAGATTGTTGCCGATATGTACGCCCATCTGGGCGGAGACGTGCATCCGCGTATCGGGCTGACGGAGGCGGATTTTGACCGGCTCAGAGAATACAATAAGACAGACGCCACATTCCAAAAGTGGTACGCTGAGCTGGAAAAGAAATATGATATCAATTCCGGCACATTCAAGGAAGCACCTGTTACCCGCAGCGGCGTTGCCGAGGGGGACAGTATTCTGAGCATCGCCCGCAAAGCGATGAACAAAATTGTTCCCATGTGTTTCCTCTATAAGATGACGGGGGATATGCTCTACGCCAGCCGTGTCTGGATGGAGATCAATGCCCTGTGCAATTTCAAGGACTGGGATCACGGACATTTCCTGTCTACTGGGGAAATCAGCTATGCCATAGCGATCGCGTATGACTGGCTCTACCATTACTGGAGCCCCAAGCAGCGGACCATCATGGAGAATGCCATGCTGGAATTTGGACTCAAGCCCGGGCTGGACTGCTATGAGGGACGCACTGCCATATGGGGCAACAGCAACTGGTCCGGTGTCTGCAACGGCGGTATGACCTCAGCGGCACTGGCTTTTGCCGCCGTTTTCCCGGATGAATGCACCCGGGTGCTGAATGCATCGCTGCGGAATCTGGAGCTCAGTATGCATCTCTACGCGCCGGACGGCGGCTATCTGGAAAGCCTCGGCTACTGGGCGCTCGGCACCAATTACATCCACGTTCTGATCAGCTCGCTGGATTCCGCCTGCGGCACGGATTACGGTATGTACAATTCTCCCGGATTCTCCGAATCCGCGTATTTCACTGCTTACTTTGAGACAGAGGTCGGCTCCTGGGGATTCCACGATTCCGGTACAGGAGACGGCGTTTCCCAGACGAAGTTCCTCTCCTGGTTTGCCAAAAAATCCGGTGATCCGTCTGTGAACCGTCTGCGCCGCAACAGTCTGGATCGGGGTATCAAGGAAGTACACGTCTACGATCTGCTGTGGTACGATCCGGAGAACATTGTGGACAGCGTACAGCTGAATCTGGATTCGTATTATTCCGAGGTAGGCTCGGTCACGATGCGCAGCACCTGGGAGGATAAAGCCATGTTCGTCGGTCTCCACGGCGGCGATAATAACGCCGGCCACGGCGATCTTGATATCGGCAACTTTATTCTGGATGCGTGCGGTGAGCGGTTTTTCATTGATCTCGGATCGGATGATTACGATCTGCCCGGTTTCTTCAAAACCCAGCGCTGGAGTTATTACCGCAAGAGAGCCGAGGGACAGAATACGCTGATCATCGGCGATGTATCCCGCAATGTACCCGATCAGCGTACCAATGCAATCGGTACCTTCACACGGGTGGAGAATAACGACGCTTCCTCCATCGCCATTCTGGATACGACCAAGGCATACGATCTTGTCAAAGACGGGAAACGCGGTATTCTCTTCACCGATAACCGCTCCACCGTTATTCTGCAGGATGAGGTTCAAATGGATACGGCGAACATCGTCCGCTGGGTAACTCAGACGGAAGGAAATATTACCATCCAGGAGGGCGGACGGAGCGCGATTATCCGCTGCGGGAATTATTCCCTCTACTGTGAGATCGTCTCGGAGGATGCATCCCTGCAGTTCAGCACATCCGATGCCGTTTCCTACGATCCTACCTATGAGAATCACAAGGCCGAATACAGCCGTGAAGGCATTCGCCGTCTGATGATCAACGCGGAGAACAAGGTAAAGGATTATAAACTTGCTGTGGTTTTCAAAGTTATTCCTTCGGGTGAGAAAGCCCCTGCACCGGGCACTCTGTACACCTGGACGGATATGGAAAACTGGAAGCTGCAATGACAATTGGATAAAACTACCGAAACAGCCCGTCGGAATGTCGTAATCCGACGGGCTGTTTTTGTGCGTATTGCACAAGAATCGGTTGGAAAAATGCAGGACACCACGGGAATTTCCGGGCAGATTTTGGGCATGATTCCGATTTTCGGCGCTTTGTATTGCTTTTTGCGGCATAATTGTGTATAATTAAACCGATAAATTAATGTTTTAGGAATGGAGAGGTGACCGATTTGGCATTTCATTACGGAAGAGGAGATCTGGATAATCCCTATCGCCGTCCGAAACCGAAATCACTGAAAGAGGTTCCCGTATACATCCGGGACGTGACGAAGGACTTTTTCAAGCGTCTGTTCTATATGTACACGCTTGTTTGGGAAGCAAGCCCGTGGATGCTGTTCCTCATGATATTCATGGCGGTATTCAACGGTGTGACACCGGTAATCGGTGCACAGATTCGGGCGGAACTGCTCAACCGGCTTGCGGATGCCTACGTGGGAGACGCGGTGTTCCAGTCGATTCTGACGCTGCTTGTGACGCTGTTTGTGTTCAACTTTACGGTGAACATCATCACCACGGTAAACAATCTGATCCGCCGCATAACCAATGAGGTTGTGGTGCATTACATAAAGCTGAAAATCATGCGCAAGGCGAAAACCGTGGATCTGGCATCCTTTGATATGCCGGAGTTCTACGCAAAGCTGGAGAACGCCAACAGAGAAGCGGGCACACGCCCGATGGATATCCTCAATTCCTCCTTCAGCCTTGTCAGTACGCTGATCAGTATGTTCAGCTTTATCACGATTCTCTGGGGCGTCAGCCCTGCGGCGCCGGGCATTATCATTCTGTTTGCCATTCCGTCCGCGGCTGTGAACTTTGTCTACCGCGCCAAGAATGTCAAATACATCCGCGAACGCTCCCGCAACCGCCGGGAGATGAGCTATTTCGGCGGACTTGTGACCAACCACAACATGGTCAAGGAGATCAAGCTGTACAATCTGGCAGACGTGTTCATCGGACGTTTTGATGAGGTATTCAAGACGTATTACCACGGGCACCGACGGCTGATTATCAATGAGCAGATGTGGCATATGCTGATGACGGTGCTGCGTACCGGTGTCAACTGCGGACTGTTTCTGTACATCGCCAAGAAAGTCTGCGACGGCATTCTGAAAGTCGGTGACTATTCGCTGTATACCGGTGCGCTCAACTCCATCGGATCCGGCGTTACCAGCTTTATCAATACCACGGCGACCATCTATGAGGGTACGCTGTTTATCGAGAACATGATCTCCTTCATGGAGGAGGAGACACACATCCGTCCCAGCATCGCCGAGCCGGCGAAGCCTCAGCGCGGTATCGGTCACACGATCGAGCTGCGGGACGTATCCTTCCGCTATCCGGGAACGGAGCGCGACGTTATCAGCCATGTGAATCTGACGATCCGTTCCGGAGAGACGATGGTGCTGGTCGGTCTGAACGGCGCGGGAAAAACCACGCTGATCAAGCTGATCACCCGCCTGTACGATCCCACGGAGGGTGTGATCCTGCTGGACGGCAGAGACATCCGCGAGTACGATGTGGAGGCACTGTACCAGATTTTCGGTATCATCTTCCAGGACTTCGGCAAGTATGCCGTGACGGTTGCGGAGAATATTCATTACGGCGAGATCAGCCGTGTGGCGAACGACGAGGATATTCGTCGTGCAGCACGGCAGAGCAACGCGGCGGATTATATCGAGAGTCTGCCCGAGGGCTACGATACGCCGCTGATGCGTATCTTCGATGAAAACGGTACGGATCTCTCCGGAGGCCAGTGGCAGAAGCTGGCGATCGCCCGTGCGTTCTTTGCCGATGCGGATTTCCTGATTCTGGACGAGCCTACCAGTGCGCTGGATCCCATGGCGGAGCAGGAGATCTACAATGAATTCGGTAAGCTGTCCGAGGGCAAGACGACGATTTTCGTATCCCACCGTCTGTCCAGCGCCACCACTGCCTCCAAGATCGTTGTTCTGGAATACGGTCAGAAGGTGGAAGAAGGCACGCACACCGAGCTGATGGAACTGAAGGGCAAGTATTATACACTCTTCACCACGCAGGCGCAGAGATACATTGAAAGCACTTCCGAAGAGGAATTCGCCGAGCGGCGGAGACGGAGAAAATAAGGAGACAGGCGGGGAAACCTTTTTGAAAAAAGGTTTCCCCGGAGCCCCTTCCAAAAACTTTTATATAAGAAACAGGGATACAGATAAACGAAAGTATACGTACTGTAAATTTCGGATATCTGTATCCCTGTTTTTGCCTCAAAAGTTTTTCGGGAAGGATCCGGGAAACCCCTTTTTTCAAAAAGGGGTTTCCCGGGTATCATCTTTCTCTTTTTCCTTCTCCTTCCGCCGGTGCCTGACGCACTCGGTCAGCAGGTATTCGATCTGTCCGTTGACGGAGCGGAAATCATCTTCCGCCCATGCGGCGAGAGCGTCGTACAGCTTGGCGGAGAGCCGGAGAGGGATTTGTTTTTTTGTTTCCTTATCAGCCATGGTCAGGTGTGGAATTTCACGGCGGTGCCGTAGGCCATAACCTCTGCCGCGCCCTGCATCACGGCGGCGGATGCGTAGCGGACATTGATTATTGCATCAGCACCCAGTGCCTCCGCTTCCTCTGTCATGCGTTTGGTTGCCAGTGCGCGGGCATCGTTCATCATATCCGTGTATGTTTTCAGTTCACCGCCCACAAGGGTTTTGAAGCTCTGGGCGATGTCATTGCCCAGATGTTTGGACTGGATGGTACTGCCTTTTACCATGCCGAGCACTTCAAGTTCTTTGCCGGGGATATAATCAATATTTACGATCAGCATATATGTTTCCTCTCTTGTATCAATATTTATCCAGATCATCCGTTTCACCGGAACGGATCTCGCGAATGCGCTGTACGGTTACAGCAATCACCATACCGCCGATTGCGGCGGGGATCAGGCACAGGAGGGCTTTTGCCCACCAGGAAAAACCGGGGATGCTGACAAACAGAACCGCCATTCCGATGTAATAGAGCAGCAGGATAACCGCCACGGTGACGGGTGCCGCATAACCGTGCCGTTTCATCAGTACAGGGAACCGGAGTTCACGACGGGCTGGGCGTCCTTATTGCCGCAGAGAACCACCAGCAGATTCGAGACCATGGCTGCCTTGCGCTCCTCATCCAGATCGATCACGCCGTCCTCGGAGAGCTTTGCCAGTGCCATCTGCACCATGCCGACTGCGCCGTCCACGATCATCTTGCGGGCGTCCACAATGGCGGATGCCTGCTGACGCTGCAGCATGACGGCGGCGATTTCCGGTGCGTATGCCAGATAGGTGATGCGTGCTTCGATGACTTCCAGACCGGCATCCACGATCCGCTCCTGAATTTCGGCACGGATGCGATCCGCCACGATTTCGCTGGAGCCGCGGAGACTTCCCTCATCCGGCTCACCGTCGCCGGTGGTGTCCACGTTCTGCGCTACGTCATAGGGATACAGACGGACGATATTCCGCAGAGCAGCGTCGCACTGGAGGGAGAGAAATTCCTTGTAGTTATCCACGTTGAAAGCGGCTTTGGCAGTGTCAGTGACACGCCAGATCACGGCGATGCCGATTTCCACCGGGTTGCCGAGGCAGTCATTGATTTTCTGCTTCTGGTTGTTGAGAGTCATGACCTTCAGGGAAATCTTTTTATCCGCGGGGGTAACGGTGACAGCGCCGGAGGAGGAGATGCTGACAGCGTTCTTGACCTCGGGGGTCACATCACCGCTCTGACGGAGCGTGGTGCGCGCCGCAGGATTCACAGAGACGCAGAAGGGATTGACATAGTAAAAGCCTTCGCCTTTCAGCGTACCGATGTATTTGCCGAAGAGAGTGAGAACCAGCGCTTCCTGGGGCTTGAGAATCCGCAGACCGAGGAAGGGAATCCAACCGATGCAGACCCAGATGAGCCCGATGACGAAGAGCGGGATGCCGAGGATGATGCCTGCATCCATCATAATGCCGCCGGCGATCACGCCGCCGAGACCGACGAACCAGAGAAGGATCGTAAGAATGAGTACGCCCATTCCGGACGGTGCTTTGAGGACTTTTTCCTGCATAACGGTGTTTTCGTTTTTCATGTGCTGTCTCCTTTATTGTTGATATCATAATGATATCATAAAGATTGCGCTGGCGCAAGAGGGAGGGGAGAATATTTACCGTTTATTCATAAAAAAAAGTCGGTGCGGAAAACCGCACCGACGGGCTGTATGCAGCAGGAATTTACAGGTTGCCCCAATGGCTGTTCAGGAAAGCGATATATTTTCCCCAGTCCCAGCGGGAGAAGTAGTGCCGGCCTGCGCGCAGGTGATAGCCGATCTTGCCTGCGGCGAAGTGATCGCCCGCTTCGGGCAGACGGTCGGGACAGATCAGTCCGTCCTCGCCAAGCAGTTCCCAGGCGGCGGAGGCGTGAAGCGACGTTGTGAATTCTGAATACGGATCGGCGCCTTTGTCCTCCGTGGCGGATCCAACACACAGAAGCCGCGGTGCGATCAGCGCCAGAAGGAAACTCTGGTCATAGGGCTTTTTATCTTCCATATCGCCGGCGAACTGCTTGAAGTTCTCGCAGTACCAGTCCCAGCTGCCGCAGCGCAGGAAATCCGTCACCCGCTCGCCAATGCCGTGCTTGGAGGATGCGGCTCCGCCGTAGCCGGAGTTGTTGGAGATCACGGCGGCGAAGCGCTTGTCCTGAGCGCCGCACCAGAGAGCGGTCTTGCCGAGGCGGGAATGTCCCACTACGGCGATGCGGTCATGATCGATGTCCTCCCGCTCGGCGATGATGTAGTCCATCACGCGGCTGGCGCCGTATGCCCACATGCCGATTTTGCCCCATTCCTCGGGCTCGCGTTCAGCGGTTGTGCCGAAATAGGCGGCGACACCGTCCGAAAAATTGCCGTGGAGTTTGTCATTGACCACGTCCAGATAGGTCAGCATTGCCACCGCGTAGCCCGCGTCGGTTACTTCCTCCATGGGAGTGTAGCGGTCGGGCACGTTTTTGAAGCACAGATGCAGGAACAGGGGGACTTTCTTATCTTTCTTCGGGACGAAGAACTCCACAGGATACTCAAAAACGCCGTGTTCCGTTTCCAGTCTGATGCTGATCTGCGTGTAATCCACCTTGCCCGCATAGGCGTTGGGATTGCTCTTCAGAACACTGGAGGTGACCTTTACGGGGATGTCGGGCGTATGACCGTAGGAGTATTTTTCCAGCAGAGCGCGCATTTCCGCGCGGCGCTCTTCCCAGTTTTCCTTTGTGACCGGTGTGCCGTCATTCATCTGCAGAATCGGCAGATACTCTTTTTCGGCAAGAATCTCTTTCAGCATGGGATGTTCCTCCGTTATTTTTTCAGAATCCCGTCGGGATCGTCGATGAAATAGGTCTCGTCCTCGTGCATTTTCTTTACAGCTTTCTCCTGCAGAACGGCGGAGAGCATCACGGTCGCATCGGCGCCGTGTACTTTGCCGGTGACGTAGTCGCCCGCTTCCTTGTCAAGCACATCGGGCGCGCGGCGATAGCACTGGAGCAGATGCCCCTCGGGACGGTTGAAAAAGTGGCGGCGGATCTTTTTCTCCGTCACATTGCCGTCCGCGTCGGTCATTGTATAGGTAACATGATCTCCCAGAACATAGGATACGCCTGCCAGCTCCTCCATGCCGTGCATGAAGGAATTGCATCCCACGCCGCATCCAAGAAACAGGATCTTGCCGCCGTAGGCGGGCAGCTTGCGGTATGGGGAATGGATGCCCATGGGGGTGTCATCCAGCGCGTGATCTGCTACCATCTCCGCCGCATGTCTGCCGATGGCACAGACGGAATGGGTGGGATGAAAGCTGCGGAGTACGCCGGGCATTCTGCGGAACGTCTCCGGGATCACGCCGACACAGACCGGTGTTTCCAGCAGGGAGAAAACAGGATTGTCATAGACAAAACGGTAAGAAAAGCCGGGGAAGAGCAGGGTACCCTCCTCGCCCAGTACATCGCGCAGGGCGCGGATGACGGTCTCGGCGCCGCCTTCCACATGCCCCATGGATTTCAGGGACGAGTGTACGACCAGCGTGTCCCCTTCGCGGATGCCCAATGCACGGAGATCCCGGCAGAGAATGTCATAGGAACTCATATCAGTTGCCTCCCAAAGCTTTTTTCTCACTGCGGCTCAGCTTGTACGGCTCGTTGACCACGTTCTGATCCGCATAGTGGATGGTTTCAAAGGAGATTTCCGCTCCGTTGTACAGCATCTTGACGACGAGATTGCTCTCTTCGCTCATTTTTACGCCGGAGAATACCAGACGGCGGTGATTGTACATCCAGAAAGAATCCTCCTGAATGACGGTGGGCTCATATACGGTTCCGCTGACGGAATCGGTGAGTGTATAGGAGAATTCTGCATCCTCCGGCAGTGCGTTGTATTCATATACGCTGTCGTTGTAACGGACGGTGATCTGTACCTCCTCCGCCTCGGGGGAATATACATAGGCGTAGGCGGACATGTACCCGTTCTCGGAAATTTCCCGCACCACTTCGTGGGTGATCAGCTCCACCTCTCCGTCGCTGTACGCCGCACGCAGTGCGTCCGTGGGGGTCAGATCGGAGAGTACGCTCCGGTCTCCAGCCACACAGCAGCGGAGAATAAACATAATGTTGAAGATGGCGATAAACGCCGTTACAGTCCATTTGGCGATACGTCCGGCAATTTTCATGATTGACTCCGTGTAATAAATATTGATGGAAAAAGCACATGCAAGAATATTATAGCAAAAGATTGTGAACAATACAAGAGTAGAGAAAATATTTATATCAGGTAAGTACGGATTAACTCTCTGCCCGGAAAACAGGAAGCTGTCCCGGGGGGGCGGGGGCTTTGCCCCCGACCACAACTAAACAAGCGGGGGCCCGGGGGGCAGAGCCCCCCGGGGAAACGCGTGATTTCGCTTTGCGTAATGTGGAGAAAGCTGAACGTCAATCAGTGCTTACTTAATTCCATATAGAGTAAAAATTTTTAAGAAAACCATTGACAGAACTGGAAAACTCCTGTATAATATTTATTTGCAGAACTATTGCGGATTGGAGGGAACGCTATGCGCATCGACCTGTCTCCGCTCCTTGACGGACGCAAGTCCGTGATGGAAGTGGAGTATTCATACACGCCGGATGACAAGGGCGTTCTTCTGCCCGATGAGATCAAGCTGCGTGAGCCGATCCATGTGCGGTGCACAGTCACCGACAAAAGCGGCTATATGACGCTGATCGCCTCAGCCACTGCTTTGTACGATACCGTCTGTGACCGCTGTCTGGAGCCGATTTCCACGTCGGTGACCTTCTCCATCAGCCGGCTGATCGAGACGGGAACGGACAGGCACGCACAGGACTATGAGCACGATGAGGACTATGAGGACGAGCTTCTGACGCTGGACGGATGCTTTGTGGAGATCGATAACGATATCACCGAAGCGCTGTCGCTGGAGCTTCCCATGTATCATCTGTGCCGGGAAGACTGTCCCGGACTCTGTCCGAAGTGCGGAAAAAAGCTGAGTGAGGGCGATTGCGGGTGTTCGGGGAAAAAAGAAATTGATCCGAGGCTTGCAATTTTGCAAAAACTACTTGAAAATCCGTAAACTTTGGTGTATAATATAAAGTAGTGTGCAAATAGACTACAGCCCACAAGGAGGTATATCAGAATGGCAGTTCCGAAGAGAAAAACGTCCAAGGCTCGCAGAGACAGAAGACGCTCTAACGTCTGGAAGCTCGAGATGCCCGGCATGGTTAAGTGCCAGCACTGCGGCGAATACAATCTGGCTCACCGCGTATGCAAGGCATGCGGCTATTACGACGGCAAAGAAATCGTAAAGAAAGAAGCGTAATGCTTGAAGCTGAGACCGCGAAAGCGGTCTTTTGCTTTTTTTGCGAATGCTGCGTAAACCGTTATGATAAAAGGAGGAATTCGTATGCGATACATACCGAAAGCCTGTGACGGACGGGCACAGGGAATTATGTGGCTCATGATTGCCGCGGGTGCGCTTTGTTTTATGCTCTCTTCTGTGTTCGCTGCAGGACGTGCTGTGTTCCAGTTGGGTGCCGTTGCGTTTATTGGCGGAGGACTGTATGTGGGGATCCGGTATGTCATGACGGAATTCATCTATGAAATCGTTCCGCGGGACTCGGCACTTCCGCAGGGAGATACAGCCGCTGCCGCCGGATTCGGCAATGCGGCGGATCTGCCTGCCGGTATGCTGGATTTTGTGGTGCGAAAAAAGAACAGCCAGCGCGGCGCCGTGATGGATGCGTGCATGAATCTGGGAGAACTGCGGTATTTTGCGCCGCTTCCCCGGGAAGGCGGTCGGGAAAGAGAACCGTATAAGAAATTCCCGCAGCTTAAGGTGTACGAATATACGCCGTCTATAGTACCGAAGGTACAGTATATGGCTGTGTTTGTGGACAGCGCACAGAATGCGATCGGTTTTATTCTCGAACCGGATGAAGCGTTTATCGCCGTCTTCTGCCGTTCTCTGCAGGAGAACGGTGTCGAAACCGACGGGGAATAAGCAAAATTTAAACATTTTATGGTCATAGTATTGACATTATTTGAATAGAATGCTATACTTATACTGACAGTAATGTCTAATTTATCTATATCGTTTTAAGGAGAATTTCCATGAAAAGACTCGCAGTCATGGCTATGGCGCTCGTTATGATCGTTTGCGCCCTGGCACTCCCCGCATCCGCAGTGACCGCTAACGGTCTGTACGGCAATGTTCCGCTCTACAAGGGTACCATCAATGTAGACGGCAAAATGGACGAAATCTACAAGCAGGGTCTGAAGATCGAAGCTGTAGACTACAGTGAAAAGTACGCCTCCGATTCCCGCGCAGACGTATATCTGCTCCACGACGGTAAGAACCTCTACGTTCTGATCGATGCAAAGAGCGGTTATCCGATCAGCGACTACAACCCGAAGTATGACGGTGCCGCCTCCTGGAATACCACCTGTATTGAGTTCTTCCTCGACTGGTCCGATGCGGCAGCTAAGGCAGCTGACGGCTACAAGTACTATGCACGTCTGGACGGCGGTTTGTTCGGCGGTTACAAGGCAGCTGATAAGCCCGAATCTCAGACAACCTACAAGGTTACTGTTGATAAAGCAACCGGCAAGTTCGTCATGGAGTTCCAGTTCCCCATGCGCGACGGTGCCGCTACCGGTAAGAACATCGGTATCAACATGATGTTTGACTCCGATAAGACCATGGGTAAGGACAAGAACGCAACCCGTTCCATCCGCGGCATTCTGCCCGGTGTAGGCAACGATGCACAGAAGTTCAAAAGCGTTACTCTTTCCAATACCGAAGTGAAGCTGGCTGCAGCTACTACCGCTGCTACCACCAAGGCTCCTGCTACCAAGCCCACCGCTCCCGCTACCTTTGATGCAGGCATCGTCCTCGCAGTCGTAGCAGCAGCTGCCGGCGCAGGTGTTGTTGTCTCAAAGAAGAGAAAGTAATAAGTTATGTGGGGAAACCTTTTGAAAAAGGTTTCCCCACACCCTTTCCAAAACTTTTATATGAAAAACAGGGATACAGACGGACGAAATTTACAGTACGTACAATTTCGCTTATCTGTATCCCTGTTTCAGTTCAAAAGGTTTCGGGGAAGGGTGCGGGGAACCCCCTTTGACAAAGGGGGTTCCCCGCATAAAAATCGTATAAATCAGACTCCGGAGTAAGCTGCGAAGCCGCCGTCTACGGGAACGACAACGCCGGTAACGAAACCGGAAGCGTTCTTGTCAGCCAGCCACAAAAGGGTGCCGGTCAGATCGTCCACTTCGCCGAAGCGGTTCATGGGAGTATTGTTCAGGATCTTTGCAGAACGTGCGGAGAGGGAACCGTCGGGATTGAACAGCAGAGCGCGGTTCTGATCGGTGCAGAAGAAGCCGGGAGCGATAGCGTTGCAGCGGATGCCTACGGGAGCAAAGTGAACAGCCAGCCACTGAGTAAAGTTGGAAACAGCTGCCTTTGCGCCGGAGTATGCGGGGATCTTGGTCAGGGGGCAGAATGCGTTCATGGAAGAAACGTTGATGATCGTGCCGCCTACCTTAGCCATCTCGCGGGCAAATACCTGTGTCGGCAGAAGAGTGCCCAGGAAGTTCAGATTGAATACAAAGGAAATGCCGTCGGGATCCAGATCGAAGAAGGTCTTGACGCCCTCGATGGTGCCGTTCTTTTCCAGCTCGGCGATGTCCTCGGGAGTGCAGTACTCACGGTCGGTGGTTCCCTTGGGGTTGTTGCCGCCTGCGCCGTTCAGAAGCAGGGTAACAGCACCGAACTTCTCGTGGATGGCAGCCTGTGCGGCGATGATGGAATCCTTCTGCAGAACGTTCATCTCGAACGCAGCGGCAGTGCCGCCTGCAGCGGTGATCTCATCTGCAACCTTCTGAGCAGCGTCAGCACGCAGATCGCATACAGCAACCTTGGCGCCGCACTCAGCCAGAGCCTTGGCAAAACCGGAGCACAGAACGCCGCCCGCACCGGTAACTACCGCTACTTCGCCCGAAAGATCAACTTTGAAAGGTACACTCATTTTTGTATCTCCTTAAAAATAAAATTTACTGAACCAGTATGGGATCCAAGGGTGAAACCCTTGGCAGGTGCAGGGCAGCGCCCTGCGCGGGTCCGGGACGCAGTCCCGGCTTTGATCACTCCTTCAGCAAATACCGGCAAATCTCATGAATATATGCCAGCTTCGCATGACGCAGCTCAAGCGGCGCACTTCTCTCACCGGGAATCTCCAGATTGAATAAATGGCTGTAGTTTACTTCCCGCAGCCCCTGCATCACGTCGGAGAATTTCACGTTCCCGCGCCCGAACGGCATCATGTGCTGATCGGCTGTGCCGTCGTTGTCCGCAATGTGCAGCGCAATCAGCCGCTCACCCGCACGGCGGATGAATTCGCTCTGCGTGCATTCTGCCATGCCGTACCGCGGCAGCTTTCCGCTCCGGGACAGATTCAGATGCCCCGTGTCCAGACAAATGCCCAGATTATTGCCGCCTGCCGCTTCAATCAGCGTGAGCAGCGATTCCGGCGAATAGTTGTAGCCGCCCGCATTCTCCAGCGCAATGGACATCTGCGTCCCGCGCAGATAGCCGGACAGCTTCGTCAGTACCTGTACCCAGCGCTCAAAACGCTGCTCTGCCGTGAAATCCTCCCGCTTGCAGGAGGTGTGCAGTACGCCCGCACGGATGTCCATCGCCGTAAACAGATCCAGCCACGGCAGCAGAATCTCCACCGCGTCGTCCGCACACAGATCCACATTCAGATACAGATGCCCCTGCGGAAACGAAAATCCGCGCTCATCGGCGTATTTTTTCATCTCCGTGCCGATTTTTTCCGCACCGCCCGGAATGCCGGCGGCTCGCTCCAGCAGCATCGCACCGTGCTCGTCGGAGAATTCGGTGCAGCTGTAGCCGGCTTTGATGAACTCGTCCACCATCGCCTCAGGGGAAAGATCCACAAAATAACTGGACCATACGGAATACGGAATGTTCATAACGGCACCCCATAAATACAGAATACACAAGTATTATAACAAATTCCCCGGACAATAGCAAGAGGGATTGAGAATTTTTTCCGAATCCGGCGGAACTATTGACAAAACGCAAACGGAATGCTATGATAAAGTTGATTTTGAGCAAGCATGCTCATAACTGCAGGCAGATAAGGAGAATATTATGACCAATATATGGAGTAAAGCAGAAGCAAAGCTGGGCGCAGAAGGCGCGGCGGCAATGCGCAAACTGTATGATTTTTACGGAAAAGACGTATTCGGCTGGCTGGCGGATCTGTATGACAGAGAAAGCGGTATGTACTACTACGCAAACAGCGCCCGGGATAACGAGGGCTTCCTGCCCGATATTGAGAGTACCGCCCAGACCCACGGTATCCTTCTGCATGCAGGTATGTTCCGTCAGTTTTCCCCTGCATGGACGGGACTGACGGAGGAAATGCGCAGCCGCACACTCGCTTCCGTGCAGTCCATGCAGGACCGTCACGACGGCTATTTCTACCATCCCCAGTGGGGCAGCGGCATCGGCGCAGCACGCCGGGGACGTGATCTGAATCAGGCACTGTACCTGATCGAAACCATGGGCGGAAAGCCCCTGTATCCCACAGCACTGGAACGGCTGGAAGCCAATGCCTCGGCAGGAACGGCGGTCACGGCGGGAATGCCCGCGCACCTCGCATCTGAGGAGGCGATGCTTGCCTATATGGAAAATCTGAACGTCAACCGCAATTCCTATTCCACCGGTCATAATCTCAGCAGCCAGGCGAATCAGATAAAAGCCGCCGGACTTGCGGATTTCGTGCTGGATTATCTCACCGCTCATCAGAATTCCGCAACGGGTCTGTGGGAGGAAGAAGCCAACTACCAGACTCTTTCCGGTGTGATCAAGATCGGCGCGCTCTACGGCGCGCTGGGACGCGCTATTCCCCACGGATACGAGATCGTGGACAGCGCCATCGACGTGATTCTATCGCGGGAAGATACGGCGCATATCTGCCTTGTTTTCAATCCTCTGGGCGGACTGGGTACCGCACTGCGGAGCATTGCGGATTCCAATGCCGCCGCACGGGATGCGGGACAGCCGGAGCCTTACGATCTGGAAGCCATCCGTGCAAAAATTATCGCACGCCTGCCGGAGATCGTGGATGCCACCATCGAAAAACTGACGAAATATCACCACCCCGACGGATCCTTCTCCTATCAGGCACACCGCTCTTCTCCGTATACCCAGGGAACCTATGTCTCCCTCGGTCTGGATGAGGGCGACGTGAATGCTACCGCTGTGGGTATGCACTACATCCTGAACGCTATGTGGGGCTGGTTCGGTATGACCCAGTTGCAGGTGCCGATGTGTGATGAGGCGGACTACGCCGCATTTATGGAGCGCATCAGAACAAAACCGCCCGTGAAAAAGATTCCCCGCGACGGGGTTGAGCGGATCAATTATTCCGTCGGCAGTATCGGCTTCCGCCAGAGGGGACGGGGAAACTGGCATATGGACATCCAGATGGATCCTGCCGGCGGTGCGGATAAAGCCCTGCGGTGCTGTGCCGGCGCGGAGGGCGACAGTATGATCAGCTATCAGTGCCGTGATCCTTTCCATCCGATTCCCGCTGTGAGAAGTACGGAGTGGGAGATTGATCTCTATGTACATACAGCCTCGGAAGGCGTGTTCGCCCGCATCGGAGTGGATGATACGGATCTGGCAAACGCACCTCTGCTGCTTGAGCGGCAGGGAAGTACCGTGGTCATCCGCACGGCAGACGGCGGACAGCCCTGCGCTTCCTTCAGCGTGGATACGTGGATCTCCCTGCGGCTTGCCGCAGGGAACGGTGCCGTGTCTCTGTCCGCGGACGGAAAACCTGCCGCGGAGGGCATTCCTGCCCAAATCCCCGCTGAGGACAGCCGCCTGATGCTGGTGATCCCCGACGGCGCGGAAGCGGATTTCTTCATCAATAATCTGTGGGGCAGACAGAATTTTTAAGGAAATATGAAAAGATTTCAAACAAAATTCTGATTTCCCCTTGACTTTTTGCATGGAATATGGTATCATACAATCACTTTAACACGATAAAGTGTTAAAAACATTCCGTCAAGGATTACATTGTGAGGTTTTTATGAAGAGAATTCTCGTTCTGGCATTGGCAATGCTGATGTGCCTGGGTGCGCTGGCATCCTGCGGCGCGAAAGACTGGGCGTACATCGAAGAGAAGGGCAACCTTGTTATCGGTATCACCCTGTTCGAGCCCATGAACTACTATGATGAGAGCGGCAAGCTGGTCGGCTTTGAAACCGAATTTGCTGAAGCTGTCTGCAAGAAGCTGGGCGTTGAGCCTGTGTTCCAGGTTATCGACTGGGAACAGAAGGAAAATGAACTGAAGTCCCGCACCATCGACGTGATCTGGAACGGTCTGACCGTTACCGAAGAGCGTAAGGAAAACATGGCATTCTCCACCGCTTACGTTTCCAATAAGCAGGTTGTTGTTATCAAGGATTCCAACGCTTCCAAGTATGCCACCGTTGAGGGTATGGCAGGTGCATCCTGCGCCGCTGAAAACGGCAGTGCAGGCGAAACCGCAATCAAGTCCAACGCTGTTCTCTCCCAGAACAAGTACGTTGCCGCTGCCGGTCAGAAGGACGTTCTGATGGAAGTCAAGGCAGGCACCAGCGAAATCGGCGTTATCGACCTCGTTATGGCTCTTGCTTCCGTAGATAAGGGCGACTACAAGGATCTGATGATTGTTGAAGGCGTTGAACTGACTGCTGAAGAGTACGCAATCGGCTGCCGTCTGGAAGACACCGAACTGCTTGCCAAGATCAACGCTGCCATCGACGAGATGGTTCAGGACGGTTCTCTGGAAGCTCTGGCTGCCAAGTACGGTCTGTCCGACGTATACGCATTCAAGAAATAATTTCCAAGCCTGAAATTCATGTCCCGGGCTCCCCTCTTGGAGTCCGGGACGATTTTCGTACAGAACAGCTGTCCCCGTATAAGCACTTCGCGGCATCGCCGCGGGAGTTTTTATACGGAGTCAGCTGAAATTATAACTGAGGTTGCAGAAAATGTCGTTTATTGATGTTAACATACAACTGCTGGAGGGCTTCCGGGTCACTCTGCTGATCTTCTTTGCTACCCTTGCAGCGGCTATCCCCCTGGGACTGGTGATCACCTTCGGCAGTATGTCCCGCTTTGCTCCCCTGCGCTATCTGACACGTACCTTTGTCTGGATCATCCGCGGCACCCCTCTGATGCTGCAGGTCATGATCGTATTTTTCGGTCCCGGTCTTCTGTTCAGCCTTCCGCCGCTTCCCCGGCTGGGCGCGGTGCTGATCGCGTTCATTATCAACTACGCCTGCTATTTCTCCGAGATCTACCGCGGCGGCATTGAATCCATTCCCAAGGGACAGTATGAGGCCGGACAGGTGCTGGGCATGACGAAAGCCCAGGTGTTCTTCCGGGTCGTTCTGTTCCAGGTGATCAAGCGGATTGTTCCCGCTATGGGCAACGAGGTTATCACGCTGGTCAAGGATACGTCCCTTGCGCGCGTTATCTCCGTGGTGGAACTGGTCAAGGCAGCGCAGGATATCGTCGGTCTGAAATCCATTATCTGGCCGCTGTTCTACATAGGCGCATTCTATCTGGTCTTCTCGGGCATTCTGACAGTGTTCTTCAGCAAGCTGGAGAAGAAACTGAACTATTATCAGGGATAAGGAGGGTTTGTCATGGCTGTACTTGAAGTAAAAAACATACGCAAATCCTTCGGAAAAAATGACGTTCTCCGCGGGATCAGCTTTTCCATGGAGAAGGGCGAGGTGCTGGTCATCATCGGTTCTTCCGGATCGGGAAAGACGACTCTGCTCCGTTCCCTGAATTTTCTGGAAACGCCCGATGAGGGTGAGATCTGGGTGAACGGTAAGAAGATTTTTGATGCTGAGCCTGCTCCGTCACCGGAGCCGCTGGAAAAAGTCACGGGACTTCGGCTCGGTCGGTATCCGGATGTGCGCACTGCCTTCCGGGGAAAAAATCGTCCGGAATCCGATGCACAGCTCAGAGAAAAACGCCTGCATTTCGGCATGGTGTTCCAGAATTTCAACCTGTTTCCACAGTATACCGCCCTGCAGAATATCACGCTGGCACCGCGTCTGGCATCCGCCGATGTGCGCGCCGAGAGCGCCGCAATTGAGGCACACGGCTTGGAACTGCTGGAGCGTGTGGGGCTGGCGGATAAGGTGAACGCCTATCCCTGTGAGTTGTCCGGCGGACAGCAGCAGCGCGTTGCCATCGCCCGTGCTCTGGCAATGAAGCCGGAGATCCTGTGCTTTGACGAGCCGACCAGCGCACTTGATCCCGCTCTGACAGGCGAGGTGCTCCGGGTCATCCGTTCGCTGAAGAGCGCGGAGGACGGACGTACCATGATCGTGGTTACCCACGAGATGGAATTCGCCGCAGGCGTGGCGGATCGGGTGATCTTCATGGCGGACGGCGTCATTGAGGAGATGGGACCGCCGGAGGAAGTTTTCGGCAATCCGAAGAGCGAGAAAACGAAAGCGTTCCTGTCTGCAGGAACAATGTAAAAATACAGTGCGGGTCCTTTGCAAAAAGGGTCCGCACTTTTTTTGCAGAACTTTTTTCAGCAGACTTGTAATCCGTTCTGCGGCATGTTATAATGTACACAGCATACAGCCCAGCTGTGTAATATAATGAGGAAAAAGAGACATGGTTCAACCAGGAGAGCGATGCGTGAGCAGCGTATAGTTCTGGATTCGGTTCCCACGGTCTCCCCAATTGCAAAAACAAACAGTCACCTCTGCGGTATGGGATCATTTCCATTTCTTAATTTTCAGGAGGAAAACGAGTATGCGTATCATTGATTGCCATATCCATGTCAAAGGCGGGGACGTATTCAAAACGGAGCACACCGCCGAGCAGATCATTCCCGTTCTGGACCGTGCCGGAATCGAGAAGGCAGTGATTTTTGCCATGTGCCTCTCTCCGGTAGAAGCAAACGAGATGGTTCTGCGGGAATGTGCAAAAGCGCCCGAGCGCCTATTTGGTTTTGCCTACGCCCGTCCGATGTATGACCGCAGCGTGACGTCTGTTATCAGAGACGGACTTGACAGAGGTCTGCGCGGTATCAAGATCCACAAGGGGGAAACCCTGCTTCTGCCGGAGATCATCGGTCCGGTGGTGGAACTGGCTATGGAATACGACGTGCCCTGTCTGATTGATTCGGGCGGAGATCATGACGCTTTGCGCAAACTGGTTGTCGCTTATCCCGAGGCAAAATTCATTTTTGCCCATCTGACCAAGGGAACATTGATTCAGCAGGAGGCGATGTTCCGTTTTCTTGCACCGTATAAAAATGTATATGTGGACACGTCGTGGCTGCAGTATTATTACATGATCCGCAAAGCAGTGGATATTCTGGGCTCCGGGAGGGTGCTCTACGGTTCGGACGGTATTCTGACCGATCCCCGCACGGAGATTATGAAAGTGAAAATTCAGGAGTTTACCCCCGAGCAGGAAGAGGATATTTTTTACAACAATATTGCCGCTCTTCTGAAAATTGACTGAGCCGGATCGGAATACCCCTTCCCTCATACTCTTCCTCGTGTCATGCGGCAAGGCTCAACAGACATGCTGTGCCGTATTATTATCTTACCATATTTATTATAATACTCTTCGGAGGTAATTTATGTATATTGGTTCTATGAAAGCCGGCAGTGTTTCCTATACCCGCGCCGGCGGAAAAATCCCCTTTGCGCCGGAAAAAACAGATCCGCGTCTGCTTTGGCGCTGGCCGGTCACTATGCTGACTCCGGTGGAGATTCACCTGACCTTTGATTCTCCCATTTTTGCCGCATCCGTCCGTTTTAACGTGAGTGGTGCGCCCCTCTCCCGTGCCGAAGTTCTGATTCCCGACGGTGATGAGGGACGCTGCATTGCCGCGCGCGATGCGCAGGGCGGCGCGCCTTTCGGCGGCGATGTACTTCTGACGACTGCCCGCCGCAGCGATCATTTTATCATCCGCCTCACTCCCGTGATGCAGAATCTGGATCTGTCGATGCCCGAGGTGATCGGCTATGACGACGGACAGCCCGTGCTCTATCCCACACCGACCAGCTTCGGTCTGACAGGCGGAAAACTGCCTCTGACTGCCCTTGCTGCTGCGTGTGACTCAAAGGATGCCGACTGCGCTTTCGCCGGCACTTATCTGGCAGAGCGTCTTTGTGAGCAGTGGGATGTGTGCGCGTCTGAAAAGAGCGTCAGGTTTGTCAAGGATACCGAAATGGCGGCGGATGCCTATACCGTGATCGTGAAAGAGGACGGTGTGAAAATCACCTCCTCCACCCGTCTCGGTATGCTCTACGGCGTGGAACGCCTGATGGAGCTGTCCTCTGAGGACGGTATTCTCTGCTGTACCATCAGCGATATTCCCTATAAGCCCATGCGCGGATTCCACTTCGGTCTGCCGCCGAGAGAGGAAATCCCCTTCATGAAGCGGCTGATCCGGACGATCCTGATCCCCGGTCATTACAATCAGCTGTTTATGGAATTTGCCGGCGGCATGCGCTTTGATTCCCATCCGGAGATCAGCGAAGCGTGGCTGGACGGCAATATCCGGGGCGAGAAGGGCGAACTGCCTCCGTTCCCTCACGGCTCCATGAACTCCGGCGGACGTCTGCTGGAAAAGGAGGAAGTGCGCGATTTCTGCGATTATGCGAAAGAATTGGGCTTCGAGCTGATTCCCGAGGTGCAGTCCTTCGGTCATGTCCAGTATATCACCTTCGCTCATCCCGATATCGGCGAGCGTGATGACAGCGTGGAGGAGACGAAGGAAGACACCCGCCTGGCGGATCAGCCGCCGAGCAAGGTGTTTGCTCATTCCTACTGCCCGTCCAATCCCAAGAGCCTTGCGATCATTTTTGACCTGATCGACGAGATCGTGGACGTGGTACGTCCTCCCAGATTCGTACATATGGGGCATGATGAGATCTATGAGATCGGTCTGTGCCCGAAGTGCAAGGGAACGCCCCACGATGTGCTCTATGAGCGTCACGTCAAGGCGCTGCATGAACATCTGGCAAAGAAGGGTCTGCGGATGATGATCTGGGCGGATATGCTGCAGCCTACGGAGAAGCGGTATTCCACCTGTACCGCAATCGACCGTCTGCCGAAGGATATTGTTCTTCTGGACTTCATCTGGTATTTCCATTTTGATCTGGATATGGAAGACCATCTGCTGCCCTCCGGTTTTGAGGTGCTGATGGGGAATTTGTATTCCAGCCATTATCCGCGCTACGAGAGCCGCGCCGCTAAGGAGAGAATGATCGGCGGTCAGGTTTCCACATGGTGCCGTATGGATGAATACACGCTGGCGAAGAAGGGTAAGATTTACGATCTGCTCTATACCGCTGAAATGCTGTGGTCGCCTTCGTATCTGGAGGATGCCCGCGAAGCGTACGCCGATATTCTGGCGATGCGCATTCCCGCACTCCGTGACCGGATCCACGGCTATAAGCGCCGGCTCTGCCGCGAAACAGCTCCGCTGACACTGCCCGCCGGCGGCGGAAAAGTATCCCATGCGATTGCGGATGCCTGTGCGGAAGCATCCCTGACACCCCGCCGTCTGAGCACACCGCTGAGCGTGCCGGTGGGATGCCGTGCCGATGCGCTGTGCTTCAAACACGCTACGCTGTTCGATGAGGTGCGCGAAGCATGGAAGAATCTCGTGCACATCGGTCGCTATACGGTCCGGTATGCCGATGGCACAGAGTGCCCCATCGACGTGGAATTCGGCTATAATATCTATAGCTCCCGCCGCCGTTATTCTGCACCGCAGACGGATAAATACTACCGTCATCAGGGCTATATGGCGACCTGGTGCGTGGATCCTGCCCTGCAGAGCGCGGACGAAGACGGCCGAAGCGTAACGGTGCTTGCCTGGGAGTGGGTCAATCCCCATCCCGATAAGGAGATCGTCTCTGTCTTCTGCGAAGAACTTCCTTCCAGCGCTGCCGGCATCATCCTCGCCGGTGTGGATACCGTAACATATAAATAATAATCGAACAAAGACAGGGATCAGGGGGGACGGCGTCCTCCCTGATATTTCCATAAGGAGTGTATGGTATGAAGAAAATCGGACGGCAGGTCTGCCTGCTTGCCACAGGTGAAAATAATCCCCGCAATGGGGAAGGTGCTTTTATCCGCCTCACCGACGGACGCATCCTCTACGGATTTACCGAATACATCGGCGACAGCTGGAACGATCATGCCCACGCCCGCCTGAGCGGCGTCATCTCCGCAGATGAGGGAGAAACCTGGTCCCCGCGCCGCGTTCTGCTGGAATGCCCCGCAGATGCCAAAAATATCATGAGCCTTTCTTTTCTGCGCATGAAAAACGGCGATATCGGTATGTTCTATATCAAAAAAGAGCAGGACGGTACGGATAAACTGCTCCTCGTCCGCTCTTCCGATGAAGGGGAAAACTGGTCGCAGCCCATCGCCTGCACCGATTGCCTGCAGCAGCAGGATTACTATGTCCTCAATAACGACCGCGTGATCATGCTGCCCACGGGCAGAATTCTCTTCGCCGCAGCCCGCCATTCCGTGTATCCCAAACCCGGCAAGTTCTTGCCCGGCGAGGTCTGCTTCTTTATTTCCGATGACGACGGATATACCTGGCGGAAAACGGAACGGGAACTGCGCCTGCCGTTCCCCGATCCGGACGGACTGCAGGAGCCGGGACTGTTCGTGCTTCCCGACGGAAAGATCTGGTGCTATATGCGCACCGGACTCGGTACGCAGTGGCGATCCTGTTCTGAGGATAACGGGGAAAGCTGGTGCGATCCGTATCCCGACCGCCGTTTTACCTCTCCCCGTTCCCCCATGCTGGTGAAGAATCTGGGAAATATCACCGCGGCGGTCTTCAATCCGATTCCCCACTATCCGGGACGGAGTCCCGCTGAGCCCTGGGGACGGACTCCATACACCTGCGCCGTCAGCCGGGACGGCGGCATTACATTTGCGGATGCCGATCTGTTTGCGCTGGAGGACGATCTGTCAAACGGCTACTGCTATCCTGCACTGCTTGCGGGTGACGGATATTTTCTGTGCGCCTATTATCACTCCATGAATACCGGCGTTTGCCTGCATGCGGCTGTCATCAAAAAAATTCGTCTGGATGAGATTGACTGAGAGGTGCCCTATGAAAATAACAGAGAAAATCAATATGGACCGCGCCGGACTGGAAGAGCACGGTCCCATCACTATCGTCGCCTTCGGCGACAGCGTCACCCACGGTGCCGTTGCCGCTGGCGAGATCAATTACGAAACCGTCTACCATAACCGCCTGAAGAAAATGCTCAACGCGTACCGGAAGTATGTTCCCGTGAATATCATCAATGCCGGTATCGGCGGCATCACCGCCGCAAAATCTCTTCCGCGGATGGATAAACAGGTCCTTGCCCATAATCCCGACCTCGTTATCGTCTGTTTCGGTCTGAACGATGTCAACGGACCGCTCGATACCTTCACCGATGCGCTCAGAGAAATCTTCTCACGCTGCATCGCCGCCGGTACGGACGTCATCTATATGACGCCCAATATGCTCAATACGTATTCCTCTCCGCTGACGGAGGAGAAATATATGGAATATTCCCAAAAGACCGCCGAAATGCAGAACGGCGGCCGCATGGACGCCTATATCGATGCTGCCCGCGCCGTTGCCCGGGAGATGAACGTGCCCGTAGCCGATTGCTACGCAGAGTGGAAAAAGCTGAGCGAAACACAAGATACCACCGCCATGCTGGCGAATTATATCAATCATCCGACCAAAGAAATGCACGAACTCTTCGCCCGCGAACTCTGGAAAACCATCTTCGCCGGCGCCGAAATCCCCGTCCCCGCGGAAGAAAGTACAATGTATAAAGCCTGACCACCCCGCATCCCGCCGGAACTCCCTTTGTTTCACCGGAAGCCGTGTGCATCCCTGTTCAAGTTCCAATCGAACTCTCTTTGTTTTACCCGGGGAAGCTGTGTGCCCCTTGTTCAAAGCCCAATTGAACTCCCTTTGTTTCACCGGGGGATGTCGAGTGTCCCCCACCTATTCAAACCGCAATCAAACTCCACTTGCTTCGCCCGGGGGTGTCGGGGGCTGTGCCCCCGACCGACCCCATACCCCCCAGGGGGTCAAGGGGGACGGAGTCCCCCTTGCTAACAAACAATCATCGAAATCAACATTTCCGTCAACATACCAAAAATCAAAGAAAAACCGCAAAAATCAAAGAAACACCCGCAATTTATTAAAATGCAAAAATATTTTCCGCAATCCCCTTGACACCACCCGACGAGTGTGGTATAATTTTACCCGTTGCTAAACAGAATGAATCAACAAAAAGAATTTCGGAGGAACGCTATGTCCACTTTCATGGCAAAGAAGGAAACCGTCGAGCGCAAGTGGTACGTTATCGATGCGGCTGGTAAGCCCCTCGGTAAGACTGCGGTCGCGGCTGCTACTATCCTGCGCGGCAAGCACCGTCCTGAGTTCACCCCTCACGTTGACTGCGGCGAATTCGTCATCATCATCAACGCTGAGAAGGCTGTTCTCACCGGCAATAAGCTGCAGAACAAGTATCATTATCATCATTCCGGTTATATCGGCGGCCTGAAGAAGGTTCAGTATAAGACCCTCATGGCTACCAAGCCCGAGCTGGCTATGCAGTATGCCGTTAAGGGTATGCTCCCGCATAACTCTATCGGCGATAAGGCTATCACCCGCCTCAAGGTTTATGCAGGTTCCCAGCATAAGCAGCAGGCTCAGCAGCCTACCCCGTACGAAGTAAAGTAAGAAAGGACGAGAGTAAAGAATGTATACAAGTGCTAAGCCCTATTTCTACGGTACGGGCAGAAGAAAAAGCTCCGTCGCACGCGTTCGCGTGTATCCCGGCTCCGGTGTGATCACCGTTAACGGTAAGGATATCGATCAGTACTTCGGTCTTGAGACCCTGAAGCTGATCATCAACCAGCCGTTCGAGATTACCGGTACTATGGGTAAGTTCGATATCGTTGCTAACGTTGCAGGCGGCGGTCTGTCCGGTCAGGCAGGCGCTATCCGTCACGGCGTTTCCCGCGCTCTTCTCCTCGCAGATGAAACCTACCGTGCTCCCCTGAAGAAGGCAGGCTTCCTCACCCGCGACCCGAGAATGAAGGAGAGAAAGAAGTACGGTCTCAAAGCCGCACGTCGCGCTCCTCAGTTCTCCAAGAGATAAGTACCCGTTTGGGATTATCGGAACAATTACAGCACTCACATTTTGTGGGTGCTGTTTTTTGTGATATGGACCGATTGGATTGAAAAAGACCTCATTTAAGCGATAGAACGGCACGAAAAGCAATTTTCGTGTCGTTCTCTTTATTTATTCACATTATTGTGATATAATAATATCAATTAGATAAACTTGAATTTGACGAGGTGGTTAATAATGAAAGAAATAATTGCGGCAAGTATTGTTTTCCTAATATCTGTGTTCGCATTTTTTATGAGCATCCGTTCTTTTATGGAAAAAGGATTTCTATTTAATAATGCCTACATTTATGCCTCTAAGCAAGAACGAGAGGCGATGAATAAAAAACCTCATTATCGACAATCGGCTATTGTGTTTTTGCTGATGGGTATTGTTTTTGGGTTGATTGGACTTGAAGTGCTGTTCAATGCCAATTGGATTTTTTATATTGTGGTAGTAATTATCATAATCACACTCATTTATGCTATTGTCTCAAGTATAGCGATTGAAAGGCATAATAAATAACAATAATAGTGATGTCAAATTCCAATTTGTCGAACAGATTGAGTGTTAATCTTGGCGTGAGTTTGGTGCTAATTTGGTGCAACATCTTATGCGATAGCACGAAAAATATCAAACGATATGCGACTACACCCCCGCAATATCCCACGATATGAGCGTTATACACGATATAAAACGCTGTGAAACGCTAATGCAAAAACTCCAAGAGATAAGTACCCGTTTGGGATTATCGGAACAATTACAGCACCCACATTTTGTGGGTGCTGTTTTTTTTATAATATGGACCGATTGGATTGCAAAAGACCTCGTTTAAGCGGGAGAACGGCACGAAAAGCGATTTTCATGCCGTTTTCTTTATTTATTCACAGTTCTATGATATAATGATATCAGTTCGATAAACTTGAATTTACGGGAGGTATAAAATGAATGACCTTATGTATTCTGTTGCATCTGAGGATGATATTGTCTTTATCAATGAAACATATAATGAAAATTTAGACAGGCTGCATGGTGTCCAAAGGAATGTCGATGTTTGGAAAAAACTGATTTCGTGTAAAGATACCACATACTATGTTGTTAATGCAGAAATACCCGTTGCTTGGTTCAGAATAGATATAGAAGACGGCGGATTATGGATAGGTATGCTCCAAGTAAAACCAATGTTCCAACATAAAGGCATTGGAAAATATGTTTTGTCTGCGGCTGAAAATATTGCAAGAGAAAAAGGTTATAAAAGAATAGGCATTCATACAACAGAAGATAACATCATTGCACGAGCACTTTATTTGTCAGCAGGTTATACAGTAAAAGAAATTGGATCTTGTACTACCGCAGATGGTAAAGAAAGAGTGGGTTATACTTTCCAAAAGGAAATATAAGTTCGAAATTAACAAATGCCAATTTAAAGGAGATCAGATATGCTTGAAAAAATGGCTGATTTTTTTGAAACAAGACTTGATGGATACGATGAACACATGATGACGGGTATTGAAGCAGCAGACGAGTTCTACCCCTTTACGGCAAAACAATTGCCGACCGCTGAAAACTGCCACGTACTTGATTTGGGCTGCGGCACAGGATTGGAGCTTCAGGAATACTATCCGCTGAATCCGTCCGCAAAGATAACGGGTGTCGATTTGTCGCAAGGAATGTTGTCGGCTCTGAAGAAGAAATTTTCCGACAAAGACATCACATTGATTTGCGATTCCTATTTTGATGTGCCTTTTGGTGTGTCCTTGTTTGATTGTGCGGTATCGGTGGAGAGTTTACACCATTTCACAAAGGAAGAAAAAGTGCCTTTATATGTCAAATTGCATAGGGCATTGAAAGAGGGGGGATATTTTGTGCTGACGGACTACTTCTCTTTGTCTGATGAGGAGGAACAGATGCACCGACAAAACCTGATTGCATTGAAAGCAGAGCAAGGCATTGCCGATGATGCGTTTTACCATTACGATACTCCCCTTACTGTAAAACACGAAACAGAAGCACTTCTGGAAGCGGGCTTTTCTTCTGTTGAGGTGCTGAAGAATTGGGGAGCGACCTGTACAATAAAAGCAGTTAAGTAAATTCCATTATGGCACCTACGTTATGTGGGGGATGTAAAAGGCGGCAGAGATTTGCAGAAAGGAAAACAGACAAATACTCCGTCTGGACGGGATGGCTGCATAAAAAATAATATATAGGATAAACAATATCCGGGATCTCATTCAAATGAGGTCCCGGATATTTTTATTTTGTCGGAGGAATGTGCTATAATCAGAAAAAACACAAGGAGAAAGAAGCATGGAAAACAAAATTTACGGCTACGTCCGGGTATCGTCCCGGGATCAGAACGAGGAGCGGCAGTTGATCGCCCTGCGGGAATGCGAGGCTGTGCCGGATGAGATCATCGTTGACAAGCAGTCAGGCAAGGATTTCGCCCGTCCCGGATACAGGAGGCTGATGCGCAGGCTGAAGCAGAATGACACGCTTGTCATCAAAAGCATCGACCGGCTGGGACGGAATTACGAGGAAATTCTGGAGCAGTGGCGAATCATCACAAAAGAAAAAAAAGCACAGATCGTTGTGCTGGATATGCCGCTATTGGATACAAGGGCGGGGCGGGATCTGACCGGAACGCTGATCGCGGATATTGTGCTGCAGCTGCTGTCCTATGTGGCGCAGACGGAGAGGGAATTCATCCGGCAGCGGCAGAAGGAGGGAATTGAAGCCGCAAAAGCCCGCGGCGTCCACTTCGGACGGACGGCTTATGAGAAACCGGAGAATTACGAGGAAGTAATTGCGCAGTGGCAGCAGGGGAATATTTCCGGCAGGGCTGCCGCCAGGATGCTGGGGGTGTCGGATGGGCTGTTCCGAAAATGGAGTGCAGAGGAGAGCAATCGCGAATATAATCACTGAATTGATATGTTTGCGTGCAAAAGTAGACTTATTTACGCACATATAATCTATGATCCCGCGGTATTTCAACGGTACTTCGAAGGCACTGTCCCTTTATGTAATAAAGCAAAAATTCAGTGGAAAATGGGAGTTTGCCGCGTGAACTGCGCTCAGCCACGTTCAATCCCATTTATTTCCAATAGAGCCACCTATACATTTTAAGTATACCACTTTAAAACGATATTGTCAACCCGTTCGACAAAAAATAGTGCGCATCATCGTCTACTTTCATGCGCATTGAGTAGGATCATAAGGATGAAAAAGGATCTGACAGGAAAACGTTTTGGAAAACTGGAAGTTCTGACGGCTACAGATGCCCGTCAGAACGGATCGGTCGTCTGGCAGTGCCGCTGCGACTGCGGCAATTTGTGCAGTAAGCCGACCAATGAACTGAATGCTGGTCTGGCGGTCAGCTGCGGATGTGCCTGGCGGCAGCCGGCAGTGAAATCCGGAGAACGTTTTGGAAGACTGGTGACTCTTGAACCCACGGAAAAGCGCGCCGCCGGCTCGGTGGTGTGGAAATGCCTCTGTGACTGTGGGACCATTGTGGAAGCGAGAGCTACTCTGCTGAAAAACGGTCATATAAAGAGCTGCGGATGCCTGAAAGCGGAGATCGATAAAAAAAGACCGCTTGAAAACCTGACGTATCAGGATGGGACATGCATCGAATTCCTGAGGAGTATTTCCGTGCCGACAAAAGCGAGCAATACAGGCATCCGCGGCGTTGTTCGCAGAGAGGACGGACGGTATCAGGCAACTCTGACATTCAGAAAACAGCGTTACTATCTCGGCAGATTTACCACGCTTGAAGAGGCGGCGAAAGCACGCGCCGCGGCGGAGGAATCCGTTGCCGGATATTTAGCCGAATGTGAGAAAAATAAGGAAGTGTTAGAAACAATATGATGACATATTTATGGCAGGGGAGGGGATGCCGATGACGTTTGCGGAGGCGATACTGAAAAATACAGGATGCAGCCGCCTGTCAGACTTGCGGAATCTCCCGCCGGACAGACGACGGCAGCTTGCAATGGCGCTGTCCAATTTTCCTGCGGAAAAAATCCCCCTGCAGGACTGGAATGAACTCCTTGCCGCTCTCGGCGGAAAAACTGCGGCGGTACAGGCAGAGGCAAAAGAGCGTTTGCTGATGCTTCTTCGCATGGAGGGGGATTTAAAGAATGCGAATGCACCTCCCAAGCCTGTGCGGAAATCCTCCCCGTCCATGGAGAATAAATCCACGATGCAAACGGTTCTGCGAGTCTGGAACGCCTGTACAACGGTGATTGTGGCTATGGTTGCGGTGCTTGCCGTAGCGCTCGTAGGTGTCCGATTGTTTGGACTGCAGGTCTTCACCGTGTTGTCCGGCAGTATGGAACCAGTCTACCACGTCGGTTCGCTGATTTACGTGAAATCCATCGATCCGATGGAACTGCATGCCGGTGAGGATATTACGTTTATGCTGGATGAAGATACGGTGGTAACGCACCGCATCGTGGGCATTGTGCCGGATGAAAATGATCCGTCCGTAATACGTTTCAGAACACAAGGTGTTGCAAACGATCAGGAGGACGGCAGTCTGGTGCATTACCGGAACGTCATAGGCAAACCGGTGTTTACGATCCCTTATCTGGGCTATCTCGCGAATTATATTCAGAATCCGCCGGGGACATATGTCTCTATTTCCGTTGGTGCGATTCTGCTTCTGCTGATCTTCCTGCCGGATCTGCTCACCGGAGAGGATGAGGAGGAGAAAGAGGAGAAAGCCCCCCGAAAAACGAAATCCATTAAGAATAAATAAAAGGAAGGCAAAACTATGAAAGCAAAAAGAAAAGCTCTGGTGATCCTGTTCTGCGCGGCAGCAATCGCTACGGCGACCGCATTTTCCACCCTTGCGTATCTGACCGATACGGATTCCGCAACAAACACATTCACCGTTGGTAAGGTGGATATTGAATTGGATGAGGCGAAGGTGGATAATTCGGGTGTTGTGGAAACAGGCGTCGATCAAAAACCGCTGGCGCGTGTTACCGAAAATGATTATCACCTCATTCCCGGACATACTTATGTGAAGGATCCTACGATCCACGTGCAGCCGAAGAGCGAAGATTGCTGGCTGTTTGTTAAGGTGATCAATAATCTTGCAACTCCGTTTACACCCACTGGAGAGTCTGCAGCAGTAGCTCGCTTGGAAGCACCTGACACAAGCGGTTTTAATGGTCATAAATCAATCGCGGATCAGATGAAGGAAAATGGTTGGGTTGCACTGGAAGGTGTTGCTAATGTGTATTATTATGCGGGAACACGGGCCACAAACGGCGTTGTAAGCAGTTATGAGAATGCAGTTAAAGATATTCCTGTTTTTGCCGAATTTACTGTTGATGGCAGTGTCACAAATGAGCAACTTGCTGCGTATTTGACACAGTACACGACAGATGCCGGAACAGCAAACGAGAAAACCACTGCCGTTACCGTAACCGCTTACGCTGTGCAGGCAGACGGTTTTAATGAAGCCGGAAAAACAGCTGCGGAAAATGCCGCAGCTGCCTGGAATGCAGCTAAGTTCAAAAACTGAATGAATTTTAAACCTTTGCAGAAAGGAGACTTTCCATGAGAAAAGTAAAACGGAAAATCAACGTAAAACTGATCACCGCAGTTCTTTCCTTTGCACTTCTCTTCGCCGGAACACTTGGCAGCTCTCTTGCATGGCTGCTGGCGAAATCCGAAGTGATCACGAATACGTTTACTTCGTCGGATATTAATATTACTCTGACGGAGACTACGGGGGGGAACGAAAGAAAATTCCAGATGGTTCCCGGGTATACGATTGATAAGGATCCTAAGGTTACCGTCAAAAAAGGCTCTGAGGATTGTTATGTGTTTGTGAAAATTGAGGAAACTAATAATTCTCTTCCGTCCAATGGAACACTTCCGTATTATCTGTACGAAGTGAATTATGCATACACCGATTCACAAGACGTCGTGCAAAACTGGAAAAAAATAGATGGAATACCGGAAAATGTATACTACATTAAGATTAAAGACATGAAAAATGCAGCATCCGATCTGGTACTTAATGTTTTGGGCACTGGTACGGAAACAATTACAGTGCAGAGTATTTCAATTACATACAAGTGGGGCAATGCTCAGGTTTTGACTCATCCTGCCGCTACGGAATTTGATATGACTGAAGCAGGAAAAAGTGGACAAGAACCCAAACTTACCTTTACCGCTTATGCATCGCAGCTATATGCAAGCAACACGGGCGGTGGTACTAACGGTACAGAGCCTCAGGAATTTACTGCTGAGGCTGCCTGGTCAATTGCGAAAACTGCTCAGTTCTCCACCAACTCCTGATGTTCTCATCAAACAGTAACCAACTCGGATTCATAATCAACGAAAGGATCACCCAACAATGAAAAAGAAAATTCTCGCACTCGCACTCTGCGCTGTGATGCTCGCAGTAGCAGCCGTCGGCGGAACACTGGCGTACTTTACCGATACGGATGCACAGACCAATGTGTTCACGTACGGCAACGTCAAAATCGACCTGTTTGAAGATTTTAACTCGGAAAATATCAACATTGTTCCTGCTGTGTTTACCCCCTTTGATCCGGATAATCCGGAAACCAACACATGGTATGGCACATTTGTCAACAAAATTGAGAAAGAAGTGTACGTTGAGAACGAGGGTAGTGAGGAAGCGTATGTACGCGTACATATTGCAGTTCCTAAACTGGCGGAAGTTGCCAATGCTGCTCCGGATCTGGATCAGAATAAAAAACTCCCCGACGGTGCGGAAGTTCTCAATCTGACCTGTGATGAGGATACAACCATTGATACCAAGTGGAACTGGGGCAAAACTGCGGAAACTACGTATGCAGAGGCAAGAAAAGACTTTAACTCCTACGAGGTTAAAATCGGGGAAATCGACTACACGGTTTATGTTGTAACGTATGAGACCAAGATGACAGGTTCCGTTCTTGGAAGCAACAACTATGTTACCTGTGATGCAATCAACGGTGTTTACATGCATTCCAAAGTTACCAATGAGATGATCAGCCATTTGGATAAGACCTATAAAGACGAATTCGGTTCTCCCAACTGGGCACGCATCTACGTTGTCGCAGAAGCAGCACAGGCAGACGGCTTCAATACTCAGGTTCAGATAAACGGCAAGGTTGGCGATATCTCCGAGATTCCGGATGCGGAAGTAGACGGTACTGCAGCGTTCCGTGCTCTGAATACCTCCTTCGGTAACCCTGCCAACGGTTACAAACTGACGAAAGATGATTTCCTGGCACAGCCTGAGGGCGAAGAGACCCGTGATCTCGGTGCTGTAAACGAAGACATTGACAAAAAGAATCCCATGACCTGATTTCCCCCTCAAAAATTCGCCTGTCCCCATACAGGGGACAGGCTGTATGAGAGTGCCCGATGCGTCGGGCGTTCTCCTATGGCCTGTCCATATCTTATAGAGAAAGGACTACATATGAAACGGAAAATCCTGTTTTTATCTTTGCTTGTGA
>SVTS01000009.1 GCA_015063645.1 Oscillospiraceae bacterium
CCGTATATGACAGTGTGATCCATTATCAGCGCGATCTTGCGACGCTCACCGCAAAGGATTTTATTGACATGGTTCGTCTCCATGCGGAAGACGGGGTGGATTTTGTAACCCTCCATTGCGGCATCACCCGAAAGACTATCGAGCAGATTCGCAAGCATAAGAGAAAGATGAATATCGTTTCCCGCGGAGGCTCTCTCGTCTTCGCCTGGATGTGCATGACAGGGGAAGAGAATCCCTTCTATGAGTATTACGATGAGATCCTTGAGATCTGTCGTGAATCTGACGTGACGATTTCCCTTGGTGATGCCTGCCGTCCCGGATGCCTTGCGGACGGAAGCGACGTATGTCAGATTGAGGAACTGGTTCGTCTCGGCGAGCTGACCAAACGTGCCTGGGAAAAGGATGTGCAGGTAATGGTAGAAGGTCCGGGACATATGCCCATGGATCAGATTGAAGCCAATATGAAGCTGCAGCAGACTCTCTGCATGGGCGCGCCGTTCTATGTGCTCGGTCCGATTGTCACCGATATTGCTCCCGGCTACGACCACATCACCTCTGCTATCGGCGGTGCCATTGCGGCAGCTTCCGGCGCGGCATTCCTTTGCTATGTAACACCGGCAGAGCATCTGGCGCTTCCCAATGTGGAGGATGTGAAGCAGGGCATTATCGCATCGAAAATTGCCGCTCATGCGGCAGATATCGCAAAAAAGATCCCTCATGCGAGAGATCTTGACGATAAAATGGCGGATGCTCGTAGAACTTTTGACTGGGAAACCCAGTGGGAATGCTCTATTGATCCCGAATCCGCGAAGGCAATCCGTGACAGCCGAGCGCCGGAGCACGAGGATTCCTGCTCCATGTGCGGAAAGTTCTGTGCGGTCAGAAGTATGAACAAGGCGCTGAACGGTGAATACATCGATATTCTTTGAGGTAATCTGTCATGAAAACACCGACACAGAAAAACATATTTGCCTCCATGCCGGCAGCACTTACCTGCGAGGCAACGATGGTCATCAAAATCCCCTCTCCGCTGAACGGATACATCCATCCCGGTGACTGTATTGTTCTGCTGTCCGGCTGGCTTTTGTCCCCGATATATGGCTTTATAGCTGCAGTACCGGTGCTGGGGGTGATTCTGACACAGGTTTTCGAAAGGCATAAGATACTGTAAACGGTTCAAGAGGATTGGATTTCAGAATAGACACTTATTGTTTTTTCTGTGTACAGCAGCACCAATTCAAAACAGCTTTAAGCAAAGAGGAATCGCACACGGTTTAGTGCGATTCCTCTTTGCGCAACAAGCCATGTTTCAGACTGCTTCTTTTTCCTGTTCACGCTTTCCATTCTTCACCGTCATCGCCAGATACACCGCATAAGCGCCCGTGATTACGGTAAGCAGCAATGCTGTCCATATGCGCATCCCGGTTGTCGCACTCTCCTCATCGGCAAACACACTGAGCGCGTTGAACACGGCGTGCGAGGTGATACAGATAAGCAGACTGCCCGATTTTGAGTACATCATCACAAACATAAAGCCCGCCGCGGTAGCGTACACCACCTGAAGCAGATTCGGAACGAGTTCAGCCCCCGAACCGTTGATCAGATTAATGATATGCCCGATGCCAAAGGTCACACTCGACACGATAACCGCGGCTTTTTCGCTGTCCTTCCGCATCGCCTCAAAGAGAAGCCCGCGGAAGATCACTTCCTCAAGAAAGCCAACGCAGAACATTGCCAGCATATACAGCACGGTTTCAAGCGCACCGTAATGCAGAGTTACGCCGTACCATAGATTGACCGTGAGCATGATCACCACCGGCACGTAGTAAAGCATGGATTTGACGGATGTCCTGGGTGTGCAAAGCCCGTAATCCGCGAACAGTCCGTTTTTGTGCAAAAACAGCAGAAGGATTGCCGCAAGCAGGATGCCTATGGCAAGCGTCACCGATTTGTCCATGCCGAGCTGTGCAGAAAGGGAATCTCCCGCGGACATCAGCACACAGTAAGCGATGATCCATACAACTGCAAACCAAATTTTGCTTTTATCGTACAGCTTTTTCAGAATATTCATTATTTGATCTTCTTTCCGTCCGAGAACGCCTGACCGACTTTCTCGCCGAAGTTCCAGTAGGCGTGGGTGACACCGTCGTAGATGATGGGATCCAGTTTCTTCGCGTCAATTTTTCCGTTTTCGTCGAGGATACTGTCATCCGCAGAAACGTTGACGATCTCACCGATGCAGATACCGTCTTCGTTGAACTTGATCAGTTTGCACTCCACCGTCATGGGCAGCTCATCAATAATCGGTGCGTTCACATACTCGCTTTTCACTGCATGGAAACCCGCCCCGGCAAATTTATCGGGCACATCGTTTGCCGAAACAATGCCGACGTAATCGCAGGGCACAACAGTCTTCGCCGTAGCGAAGCTGACAGTGAACGCCCCCGTTTTTTTGATATTCTCCGTAGTCTTGTGATCGTCAGCCAGACATACCATGATCTGACTCGTGTCGTAAACACCGCCCCATGCCGCGTTCATGGCGTTTGGGATGCCGTTCTCATCATATGTACCCACGATCAGCACGGGCATGGGATACAGCCAGGTTTTTGATCCGAAGTTTTTACGCATAGTTGTTGTCCTTCCTTGACTTTTTAAAAATATCGAAATGCTTTTGAAGTTTTCCCGCATACATTATGCCGCCGCCTCACATTGGAGACTGCCGGGATTCCGCCAAAGGCGGAACGCAGACGAAGTCCGCGCGGCAGGCTCGCCGTACACAGCTGACTGGCGTACGACTACAGCTTTCTGTATGCTGTGTACATTATACCACAAGTTAAGCAGTCTGTCGAGGTATTTCTGTCTGCATTTGTATTATCAATTTCACACTGGACAACTGTATTGACATTTCTGTATTCGTATGATAAAATATGTTTACCCCAAAAACGCCTGCTTTGGCGAACAATGTCATTAACTTAAGGAAGATCATTGTATAATTGGCACAAAGGGTAGAAAGCTGTCCCGGGGGTGTCGGGGGCTGTGCCCCCGACTTAACCCAATACATAGGGGGGATGCAAGGGGGGCACGCCCCTTGCCCGCGGCGGTAGCCGCGGAAAAAGCTGCACTTGTGCATATTGTATACAGTATGTGCTTAAGTTAATGACATTGCTTTGGCGAATCATGTTTTCACATATCAGGTTGTCTTTTTCCTCTGTGAAATTCCCGGCGGCAGGCGAAGAATTATTATCACTGGATACTCAGACAGAAAAGGTGGAATTGTTTATGCACTATCTATTGCTTATCGCCGTTGTTATTCTCATCTCCCTGCAGAATGTGCTGGAAAAACAGTACACGGTAAAAGAAAAACAGCCGGACAGCCTTTTGTTCGGCGGATGCACGACGCTGGCGGCGCTGGCCTTTTTTGTGCTCACCAGCGGATTCCGTCTGCAGTTTGATACAGCACTGCTACCTTATGCGGCAGCGTTCGGTCTCAGCTATGCGGCAAGTCTCTTCGGTCTTGTCTGTGCACTCCGCTGCGGCTCCATGGCAATCAGCTCCCTTGTCGTATCCTATTCCCTGCTCATTCCCACTCTGTACGGCGTGATATGGCTCAAAGACGATATCGGCATCATCGCCTATATCGGCATTGCTCTGCTGATGCTCTCCATCTTCCTCCTGAATGCCCGTAAAGGAGAAATGACCTTCTCACCCAAATGGCTTCTGTGGATTCTGATCGCCTTTATCGGAAACGGTATGTGTTCCACCGTACAGAAAATGCAGCAAATGCGCTTCGACGGCGCCTATAAAAATGAGTTCATGATCACCGCTCTGTGCATCGCTGCGATAATTCTGTTGGTTCCCGCAGCAGTACGGAGAAAGGGAAAGTTGTCCGGGCTGAAGACGTGTGCCGTACTGGCACTTCCCTGCGGACTTGCCAACGGCGTGGTAAATCTGTTTGTCATGCTGCTGACAGGAACGCTCCCCAACGCGATTCTCTTCCCCGGCATATCCGCAGGCGGAATTGTTCTGAGCTTTGTTGCCGCAGTGTGTGTATATAAGGAAAAACTTTCGGCAAAGCAGACAGCCGGGTATGCGCTGGGAATTCTTTCCGTGATTTTGCTGAATCTGTAAATACAATCGCCGCGTCCGCTGAGATCGTATTCCGATACGGCGGGATAAACCATACATATTGAAACAATCGCAGGACAGTTTTACACTGCCCTGCGATTTTTCCGTTATACAGACCGCTTCTGCTTTGCTGTGCCAATACGTTTCTGCGCGCAGCAATGCGATCATTGCTGCGGATTCTTCTGGATCGCTGAATGCTTTTCTGAAAAAGTTTTTGATTCTCTTTTTTTCATTTACTGGTTCATTATTTTTTCGCTGAGTGCGAGAATGTCGGCTGCATACTTTTCTTTGCGGGATGCGAGGATGCGCTTGTAAATCGGATAGTTCACTATTGCCAGAATCATGCCGACAATACCGATCACAATGCCGGGGATCATCGCATCCGCCAGACCGAGCACCGCGCCGATATCGGTCATTACCAGACTCATGCCGGCACCCATGATGATGGCGCTGACGCTGCCGAAAACATAAGCGAATACGTTTGCAGGCTTTTTCACCTGTGCGTCCAGTGCGCGGAGATCGTCAAGCGCGGAAGGCTGCTGTTCCATGTACTGTGTGCGGATTTTCTGGGCAATAAACTGCTGATCGTTTCTGTTCATTCTGTTACTCCTTTGTTTTTTCTGCATATATTATATCAGGCGGATATTTGTGTTTTGCTTCGGAAATGTTTGAGAAATGTTAAAATAAACTTTTTGGATAACTCGCTGTCAAAGAGGATGGCCCAAATGAGAAAAAGATGTGTATGATTTGTGATCCGGTGCAAAACACGGGAACATTTCTAAAAAAGCGGCAATCGAAGCAGAATAATTATTGACTTCTTGTGCTGAAGGATGTATAATACTTGTGATACAAAAACTTCCGTACAAAGGGGATAATTATGAAACAAGAAATCCTGAAAAAAGTAATTTCCGCCGTCCTTGCGGTGGCAATGCTGACCGCGCTGGCGGCGGGAATGGCCTCGTGCTCCAAGCCCGCGGACGGCGTGGACGGCGCAGACGGTCAGACACCGTACATCAAGGACGGGAACTGGTGGATCGGTGAAACCGACACCGGTGTGAAAGCCCAGGGAGAGACGCCGTATATCAAGGATGGAACATGGTGGATCGGTGAAACCGACACCGGTGTGATCGCGCAGGGCAAAACATACAAGCCCTACGCCCACCGCACATTTTTCCAGGTAGATGTGGTTGAACCCACGTTCGGAACAGATGACACATTTGCTGTCCTTCCCTCCGATACGCAGCCCACGGCGCGGAGAATCTATAAGGACAACTGTGTTCTGTATCTCCCCATGTCTTATACGCCCGACGGTGCGCCCACCAAGCTGGTAATCTACTGTAAGCCCGGTGCATATGAGATCAAGTCAAACAGCGATCCGATTTTTGAAACCAGAGAAGAAGTAACCAAGCTGATGCTGCTGCAGGGATATGCGATTCTGGCGTGCAACGGTATTCCGGAGCAGTGGAGAAGTGATCTGGGACTCAATGCCAGAGTTGTCGGCAATCCCATTGCGCCGCAGTGCGTGAAAAAAGCCTATGATTATGTAGTCGACCAGTACAATATCGATGCTGGCGGCGCATTTCTGTACGGCTATTCCCAGGGCGGACATTATGCACTGAATGTCGCAGAATATGCAGGGATTCCGGTCAATGCACTGCTGCTGAAATCTCCTGCCGTTTCCTATCAGTACCATCAGTGGGATCTGGTGGCAGCGGTGGGCGGATTTGATAAATCTGCCAGACTGAACATCGCCCGGATCTTCGGCTTCCCGTATTTCACCACCAACGCGGAGCTGAATGCACTGGAGTTCAATCCCGAATACGTCAAGGGATACGATCCCTTTACCCGTCACACCATCGATCCGTATGACGGATTCGTCAAGTCCTCCAATCTGTGGAAACTGCCCGCAGGAACTTCCATTGACGATATTACCTCCAAGACCTTCATGAATGATCCGATCAAAATCTGGTGCGGCACCGGCGACAATCTCGTCAGCCATGAAGTTACGCAGGTCTTTATAAAATCCATCCGGAATGCGGGCGGCAAGGCAGAGATCCGCGTGCTGGCAGGCGGCGATCATCCGCTGACGAATCTTCCCGCTCTCGGCACCGTAAAAGTGCCCTACATCAACGTCGCCGGCGTTCAGGCGCAGATGACCGCAACCATCCGCATCCAGGATTATGAGATGCTGCAGTATATGGCAGAGTATGGCGGATATCTGCCGTACTCCCTTGAGGGACTGGCCAACCAGAAATATCCCGGCGAAAAAGACATTGAATCCGGCGATGCGCTTACGCTGACAACGGCTTCTTCATACGGGATCAGCCTTACCTCCAGCAACAGTAAACACGGAGATGTCGTTCCATTATCGAGCAGCAACAGAATCCGCGCCACCAATCTGATCAAGGCGGAACCGGGTAAGAGCGTGTCTTTCACACTGCAGAAGGATGCGACAAATGCAGGTCTTGCAGTCTCCGTGGTATGGTGGAAAACCGATAATGCCAGCCACGCCAACGTGGTCAGCTCCACCACGGTGACCACGGACTGCATCAAAGGAACGCCTGTGACCAACACCGATTCCACGTACACGAGTTATTTCAAGTATCAGATAAAGCAGGGCGAGTCCGTAACCTTCACCAATACGACCGGCAGCACGGTCTATGTGTCGATTGCGGCATGCTCGCTGACGTCTGCGACTACTGCACTGAAGCAGGACAATTATACCATCATTCACGAAGTGAAATAATCCACTGAAACAAAAACGCAGGGCTGACGAAAAACGATCGTCAGCCCTGCGTTTTTGTTTGCGGTTCTCACCGATACCTTGGAATGTCAAACTTTATTTATGATTCACTGATGAATGTGTTTGCCGAATTTTTTAATCAGCAGAATAAGTCCGAAGATCAGGACAACGGGAAAGACTACGGCAAAAAGCAAGCCTGTTTTCAGATTGCCCCCTACGGCATCCGCAATTCCGCCAACCATACCGGGACCAATCGCCGCTCCCAGATCTCCTGCCAGTGCCAGAAATGCAAACATGGCGGTCCCGCCCTTCGGGCATTTCTGTGAGGAAATGCTGATCGTTCCGGGCCACATGATTCCGACCGAGAGTCCGCAAAGCGCACAGCCGACAAGTCCGATAATCGGGATCGGAGACAGCGCTGCCAGCAGATAGCATACGACGCACAGCGAGCCGCAGTACAGCATTACTCTGGTCAGATCGATTTTCTCACTTTTCTTCCCGTAAAACACGCGTGCCACGCCCATAAATACGGCGAACAGACAGGGACCGACCAGATCGCCGACTGTTTTTGAAACACCGAGTGCCGATTCCGTAAAGGCGGACGCCCACTGCGTCATCGTTGCCTCAGACGCGCCTACGCAGATCATAAGCAGGATCATCAGCAGAAACAAAGGAAGTCTGAGCAGTTGCCCGATGCGAAGTCCTTCCCCTTCCTCTACAAGCCGCTCTATGGGACAGAACAGGAAATTGACTGTATTCAGCAGCGGCACTACCGCCCAGATCAGCGTGAGGATGTGCCAATACGCCGTACCGAATATCGCGAAAAAGAGCGTGGATCCCAGTATCACGCCGACAGCGCCCCAGCAGTAAAACGAGTGCAGAAGACTCATCACGCCAGCTTTGTTCTCAAACGGACATGCTTCGACGATCGGGCTCAGCAAAACCTCAATAAGTCCGCTGCCGATTGCATAAAGGACTACGGAAATGATTATTCCGACAAAAGGATTGGGAAGCACCTCCGGCAGGAAGGCCATCAGAATAAGTCCCAGTGCGGAAACCAACTGCGAGGCGATCACGCAGGTACGGTATCCGATAATATCGGCGAATTTCACTGCCACCAGATCCACAAGCAGCTGCGTTAAGTAAAATACCATCGGAATAACCGCTATCATTTCCAGTGAAATTCCGTAGGTGGATTTGAATGTCAGGAACAGAAGCGGCGTAAAATTGGCGGATATCGCCTGCGTGATAAACCCGAGATAACAGGCGATCAGTGTTTTTTTATAGTTCTTCGTTTTTGTCATGATATCTCCTTATACCGATAATACTGTTACGGTATTATATCATCAAAAACGAAATTGGAAAAGGCACATAAACACCAGAAAGAAGCACTATTTACCCAAAAGCCGACAATTCCCGGGTGCGCAGCCGTAATTTTTCCTGAACTGACGGCTGAAATAGTTTACGGAATGAAATCCACACTCAAAGCTGATCTCCTGAAGCGTGAGATTTGTTTCATTCAGCAATCTGTGTGCAATCTGAAGCCGATACCGGATCAGTGCTTCAACCGGAGAACATCCCATGTACATATTGAAGCATCTTCCCGCTTCACTTTTGCCGATATCAGCGGCTCTCGCAATATCTTCAAGTGTGACGGTTTCCATATAGTGCTCATAGATATAGGACAGCATTTTCTGAATGCGCACCTGCGCCGTGATCTGTATGCGGAAATTCCGGGCGCGCGGGAACGTATCCAAATTTCTGAACATGTATTCAAAGATACGGCTGAGGTTACGCTGGACAATCATCTCGCAGCATTCGCCCCTTTGACGCATCTCCTGATATATTTCCCGTATCAGCAGATTCAGCTCAGCCTGCTTGCCGTCTCCGTTTCTGAAAACAATATAAGGAAGCGAATCGCAGGTGGAAATCGGCTGAATATATTTTTGATGCACAGCGCTGATTTCAGATGCTATGACGCCGCTTGCAAAGACGATATTCGGCATGGGCTCCGGAATATCGCCGTGAATCTGCCTGATTCCGTGAAGGATATTTCCGTTGACGAAAATACTGTCGCCGGCTTCCAGTATGATATGCTCCTGCCCCACCTGAAAATCCAGAGCAAAGAGCGCTGCCGTGGCAATTTCAAATTCGGGATGCCAGTGCAGCGGTCCGGCACGGTTTGGCAATGATGCAAACTCGTCACAGAAAAAAGTTATCGGGAATGCGGGATCATTTTTTGGTATTTGTTCCCGCAGCTGATGGTCGAGCCTGATAGCCATTGTCGCTTTCCCCTGTGCACAGATTTTTTGTCTGCATTTTTCCGGGTTGAATCGGGTCCACGCCCATCGGATACGGGAAATTCTTATTCTTCTCCCTCTCCATGCGGTCAACCGCGGATTCCATTCCAATCCCATCGACACAAACATTATAGCAAATTTACTGTATACTGTCAAGGAAATCCAAACAGGCGGGCTTTATTCAGTCGTCAGACTCGCCGCCGATTATGCGCAGATCACCGTCTTTCGGATAAAACTGCAGAGCATCCTGGATGGTTTTGAACGCACCGGCTTCGTTCCAGCTGTTCGCCATCCGCTGCTGTTTTGCAGTCAGCGCCGGATATTGCGCCCATGTTTGCTGATGGGTGTAGTTAATCCACGCACTCACGATTGCTCCGTCGTTCATTTCCTTGATGGTATATGCGATATAACCGCGCTGATTCTCACCGTTATTCGGCAGGGTGAATTCTGCAAAAACATCTGTGGATACAGACTGCCCCCAGAACATACTGTTTGATGTAAAGGTTTCTTCTCCCAGACTGATATACGGTGCTGTGTACGTCATACCGCTCTTGTCATACAGCACACGCCCGGTACAGTCGCTGGCTTTGCCCCAACCATCGTTTCCATCCCGATAAGCAGGCCAGAGCTGGATAGATTCCGTACCGAAGTACCCCGGATCAGCTGCCCAGCGGAAATGGTGGAAAATCTTCCAATGTTCACGCTCAGTTGGCAGTTCCACGGCGATACCGGTGAGAACCAGCTCCTTCACATCGTAGACGGTAGTGCGATGGAAGCTAAGATATCCGGAAGAATTTTTTCTTGTTTCCTGCACAAACCGCCCATCATTGAACGGATGCTCGCGGACACACAGAGCCACTCTTTTCGCCCCTTTGCAATCGAGAATGTCCTCGTCGGTCAGGTCATCGAGAATTTCCGCCGGGAATCCGAGGCTGATGAGATGAGCCCTGATTTCAGTCACTTCTGCATTCTGAGAAGCTGCAAGCGGCTGCCAATCCATGTGGTATGTACCGCCGAAGATGTATGCCAGCGCGAGCCCTATGGCAAGCGCGCCCACGATGATTCCCGCCAGCATCCTATCCGGTACGCGAACAGGCGCAGCTTCGATCATATAGCCGGCTTCATCCATCTCGCCCGCCAGCTTCCACAGGCTGCGGATAGCGAGGATGTAGACGATAATGATAAGCACAGCAAGGATGATACCGCTGTAGTGAATAAAGCTGAGCAGGCAGGTGCTCCCGAACCAGATCATCAGCCACACGGCGCCTCCTGCGTGTTCGTCAAGTCCTGCTTTGCGCTGGACACCCCTGATGCCTTGCCAGAGGCAGACAAGCTGAATGAACTGCAGAATCAGATTGCCGACATTCAGCCACCACATCCATCCCGATTCATAGAATGTCTGCTGATAAATCGTGGCGTTCAAAATCAGCATCGGGAAATAGTAGACACTACGAATCAGCGTGATCGCATAGCAGGCTTTGAGGGGTGTGTTCTCCCGATGCAGTGTACGGAAGCCGAGCAGCATCAGAATAAATCCGATGGCGGGAAGTATGTAGTTCAGGCACCAGAAGTTCAGCGTCAGCGAAGACATCGCAAGTCCGATCAGTACACGGTGCATGGACTTTTTCCACGGTGTGACTTCCGATACGATATCCTCGGGCGGCAGATCGGAAACGGTTTGCGCCAGCATGGAATCGAAATCTCTTTCGTCAAATTTCATTCCCGTCACCTCCCATCATCTTACGCAGTTTTTTCCTGATCCGATACAGCTTGCCTTCCACCGAGCGGATCGTCATGCCCATTTCGGCAGCGATCTTTTCCGTCGACTGCAGATAGTAGTATTTTCTGTAGAAAAGATTCCGTTCTTTCTGTGAGAGCAGATCCAGCGCACGGTGAAGCTCCCGCTGCCTCTCCTCTCTGAGCACGATTTCCTCCGGTGTCGGCTCGGTGGATTCCATTTCTTCTTCGATTTCGTTTTCCGGATGTCTGTTTTTACGCCGGATCATATTCAGCGCGGTATTTCTCGTGATCGCCGTCACCCACGCCGCAAATGAGCCTTTATCCGCATCGTATGTATCAAAGTTTTCCCATATCCGCATGGCTGTTTCCGAAAGGCAGTCTTCGATATCATGCCGGTCAGGCAGAATCGGCTTTATTATATACTGCATCAGCGGTCCGTAATGGGTCAACACCTCTTCCATGCCCTTCGCGCGCTGCGAAGACTCATCATACGCCCGCAGCAGTTCCAGGATTTCGACCTCCCGCATATGCTCCCTCCTTTACCTGAAATACGTCTCTATTCTATTATACACCGAACATGTGAAAATCCCACGCATTTCAGCAAAATAAATGTGACAGAGATAATACGCCGGGAGCAGGGATGAAACGCCGGAAAGGCATCAGGATTCATATTCCTGATGCCTTTTTGGTGAAATTCCTATTCGGTTTCCCTCGCTCCGTTCTTTACGGAATTGTACATACTGGGAGCACCTGCCGCCTGTACGCCGTACACCCTGACCGCGGGACGGATCTGCCTGACGGTATATGCAATGCCGGGAATCAGACCGCCGCCTCCGACCGGAACCACAATGGCGTCGATATTGTCCAGATCATTCAGAATTTCCAGCGCAATTGTGCCCTGACCGGCGATAACGTTCTCATCGTCAAAGGGATGTACAGAGGAACAAAGTTTTTGCACACCGATTCACACCAGCTATCGGCTCTCTGCAAGTGCTGATTGCTTTGACCATTCTTCGTCATTGCTTTTGATGGCATATATTTTAGCACGGTAAAGTGATGATATCAAGCGTTTTTGGGTATTTTTTGAATTCTGTTCTGAGTTGACAATAAGAAAAATCAAATTCGCCGTTCAATTGTTTGTTTCGTCGGATAATTTACGTCATGCAATGTATTTTCGCATCCTAAAACTATCCGACTAAAGATGTTTTATGAACAACTGCACCCGTCAGTCCGGTTTTTATTCTTTTTTTCGGAATCAGCCGAGCGTCGTCTGATCTCACGTCCGACACATATCAGCAGAACCACGCCGAGGATGCTTGCAAACAAATTCACCCCCACAAAGTTCAGCCATATTCCGTCCAAACCGAAATTCCAGAGCGCACCAAGGATGAGCACGGGGAAAATGAGCGCTGTGGAAACAGACATAAGCGTTGCAAACACAGGCTTTTCAACCGCACTGAGGAAGCCCTGCGTCGTCACGGCAAACCACCGGAACAGATAAGCAAAGCAGAAAAGCCGGATAGCGTGGGTGGATTCCTCCAGAAGCATTGCATCACCCGCATTGACAAACAAAGCCGCAACTGCACCGGAAAATAAAAACAGAATTGCCGTGGACACAAGTCCGACTGTTCCCGTGCCGATATAGGCGCATTTCACAATCTTTTTGACTCTGTCATAACTCTCAGCTCCCCAGTTGTATCCGATAGCGGGAGAAAGCGAATCACTGATGCCATACAGAAGCGGCCAGCACAGATCGCTGGCGTACATCAGGACGGCATAGACTGCCACCGCTGTTGTGCCGCCGCCATCGCCCCACACTTCGGCGCCCAGGGTCATCAGGGAGATATTCATCAGAATAGAGGTGACCCGTCCTGAAATATTGCTCAGGAAAACAGGAGAACCGCAGGCGGTAATCTCCCGGAACATTGCCGCGGAAAAGTGCGGCTTCGTGAACTGCAGAAGCGTCTTTCTGCGCAGAAATGGAATCATCGCCGCAGCGGAGCAGAGGCACATTGAAATCGACGTAGCAAGCGCCGAGCCGACCACATCCATCTCAAGGACAAGAAGAAAGAACGTCAGAAGTCCGAGGGTGGCAAGATTGGAACAGACATTGATCACCATGCTCGTCTTTACATATCCGCTGATGCGCAGATAGTTGTCCATGGCAAAGAAGATCGATGTAAGCGGACTGCAGAGAGCACAGGTACGCAGATACCGCACCGAGGTATCCAGCAGCGCGTCATCCGCCCCCATCATTCTGCAGAGCGGTTCCGCAGCAGAAAACATCACTGTACCCATGAAAATTGCCGTTATGAATATCATCAGGATCGAGCAGGAAAAGACGTTATTGGCTGTTTTGTGCTCTTTTTTCCCCAGCGCAATGGAAATCGGCACGGATGCGCCTACGCCGATCAGATCGGCAAGAGAGAAATTAATCATCACGAGAGGCATGGCGATATTGACCGCCGCAAATGCGCTTTCGCCCAGCTTCTGTCCAATAAATGCCCCTTCAATGATGCTGTATACCGACATGGCAAACATACTGATCATGCCGGGAAGGGCAACAATAAAGAACAATTTCCACGGCCGCATCGTGGAATACATTTTTTCGGTATCGCGTTTCATGTAAACAAGTCAAATCCTTTCAGGGTATGTCGCTTCTCCCATTCTCGCGGAGGCATGTTGTTTTATTATAGTACAAAATCTGACTATTGTCAATCACTATCAGGGAATCCGGATATTTTGTATTCGCATGGAGGCAGACGCGCAAAAAAAGGGAAATCTCCTCGGAGATTTCCCTTTTATTTGCTTTATCAGTATGCGTTGGTTTTCTTGGTGCCGCGTACATAGTCGCGGTGGAGGGAGAGTTCACCGTTATCCATACGGAAGATTCTGTCCGCGTGGTCTGCGATGGAAAGGTCATGCGTAACCATAACCAGCGTCTGACCCATAACGCGCTTTGTCTCAAGGAGAAGTTTCAGAACTTCGTCCGCATTGGCGCGGTCCAGGTTACCCGTAGGCTCGTCTGCAAAGACGATATCGGGCATATTGATCAGAGCACGGGCGATAGCCACACGCTGCTGCTGACCGCCGGAAAGCTCACTGGGCAGATGGTGCAGACGCTCGCCCAGCTGGAGGGTTTCAACCAGCTTACGGAGATTCTCCTGATAACTCATATCAGGCTTATTGCACATGACGGTGGGGATCAGGATATTTTCCAGAGCGGTAAACTGCGGGATCAGGTTATGTCTCTGGAAAACGAAGCCCATGTTGATGCCGCGGAAGCGTCCCAGCTCATCGGGAGACATCTTGGTGATATCCTGACCGCGGATCATAACACGGCCGGCATCACAGCGGAGCAGACCTGCACAGATGTGCAGGAAAGTGGATTTACCGGAACCGGAGGTACCGATGATAGCCACGAATTCACCCGGCTCAACCTTGATGGAAACGCGGTTTACAGCGGTAACAACAGTATCGTACTGCTTATACTGCTTGATGACACTCTCCGTTTGGAGCATATATTTTTCTTTTTCGTCGCGATCGTAATTGTTCATTGTATTCATTCGATTTACCCTTCTGTAATTCAGTTATGATTCGGTGGATCTTATTCCTCGCCCTCGCCGGCACCGCCGTTCTCAAGGGTGAAACGGGATTTGATGTAGCTGCGGAACGGCAGATAGGTGGAGAAGTAGCCGCAGCCTACGGACATGACGATACTGATCAGAATCGCGTACCAAGGCATATAGAATGCATAGCGCACGTTTTCGCCGCTGAAGTACGGGAGAGCTACGTTGTAGATATAGAAGAGTGCATAGCTTCCCAGATAGCTGAGCACGATTGCCACGATCAGTGACAATCCAGCCATCACCAGACCGCCCTGGATGTAGATATGGCGGATATCCTTGGTAAGAGCACCGATGGACTGGAGGATATTGAATTCCTTCTCACGCTTGAAGTAATACAGAGTCTGCGTGAAGAACCAAACCAGCGGGGAAATGAACAGAATCAGCACAGAAATGCAGACCAGCTGCTCATGATAATGCTTATCTGCGGAGATGGTGTCCAGGCTGAGACGGTGCGTGTTGGAAACCTTGACTTCACCGTACATACGGCCCCAGTTGCGGACCTGTCCGTCCAGCGTCTGAATCTGTTCGGGAGTCAGGGACTGATCCACGTAGATATTCAGAGAGGTAGTCTCAACGGATTTCTTCGTTACAGTCTGATAATCCTCTGCGTTGAAGAATATGGGCATGTTGCCGGAGGGAATGTTATGCAGAACCGCGCCGACTGTGAAGGTACGGTACTCATAGTGGAAGTTGGCAATCTGTTCCTTGAGCAGGTTACGTCCGCTGAGGTTGGTATCCACGCTCATAATCTGACCGGTCTTGGTGGAGACCAGAATGGTATCCCCCACCTCGAACTTGAAGGTACGGATATTGGAGATGGAGTCGCCGACGATGACCATATTCTCACCGGTATAGATGGAATTCAGATCACCGGAGTACTCGTAGCGTTCCAGAATCTGCAGCTGTTCTTCGGTCATACCGTAATAGAGAAGCTCGTTGGTCACGCGCATGTTCTCCATCGGATTTTCTTCGCTGTCAAATACAACCAGATTGTGGAAGGGGAGTACATTTTCCTTGGAAGTCACCATATGGGAGGCGATTTCCATGGCTTCGATATTGTTATTCATGGCGCGGACTTCCTCGATGCCCTCAAAAGCATAGAGTTCTTCGCTCATGATATCGTCGTACGTATACTCGGTCGCACTGAGATCCACCGTGAACTGCGGGCGGGGATATTCCAGGTCCGTCGTGTAGATTTCCGACAGATACAGACCCATGATAAACAGTGCGCAGAATACGATTGCCGTAGTCAGCAGCTGTACGCTGTATTTGCGGAAACGCCAGATGGAGTAAAACTCGTACTGGGTGGGGAAAGACTTGTTCAGCAGGTTGATGGAGCGGATCGGAGAGGTAACCAGGTTGGAGTTATCTTCCGTGATAATCAGGGACATGGGCTGTCTGGTAGACATCCATCTCATGGGCATCCACACGGAGATCAGCACAACTGCCAGATTGAACAGTGCCACCTGCAGGAATACGAGGAAGGAGAAGTGGAACGCAAATCCGTTGGGGATGTAGATAATGAACACCACCAGGGTGGAGAGAAGAACCGCGGGGATCAGCGTCACGCAGGAAATAACAAACAGCTCCCAGAAAGCCGTTGCAAACAACTTTTTAAAGTCCGCACCGAACGTCATATAGACACCGTATGTGAACTTATACTGGTTGACACGGATATTATACAGCGCGGTAAGCAGGAACACAGACACTGCCAGCAGGATCAGAGTAATGAAAATAAACGTCACCAGATTTGCGCGAATGTTATCCTCAAACTTGAGCAGAGGCGTGGTGGAGATAACGTAACTCTCCCCCTCACGTCCGAGTGCCGTCAGATCCGGTATGTAATTCTCACGGAAACGCGCCTCGCTGACATCCTTATCGTTCAGGAAGAACAGGTATACATCATAGCGTGTCTTACCGGTCATGTAGTTGAGGTTTTCATCATAGCGGATAATATCAAAAACGATATCGTTTTTGAACACCGCGCCGGAGTCATTGAAGAGATAGTTCGCCTGGTCCACGTTCAAGTCCCGCAGAACCATGTGATAGTTGTACTCTTCGTTTACGTGGGAATATTCCACGTCATTGTTGTTTGCGTTGGAAACCGACATCAGTCCATAGAACATCTGGATGATGAAAAGTGCCACAAAGAAGCAGAGATACTGCTTGAAGTTGAAAAAGACACTCTTCCATGCGATGGTCAGATTCCGTTTCAGATTTTCAAAAAGATAATCCAATTTTCTTTTGACCGCTGCAGATGCAGCGCCATCCTCCTCTCGGAATGCCTCCGCTTATGCGAAGTTAAAATAATACTTATATAATTATACCACAGATTTTTATGAAATATAGCATATTTTATGAACAATGAAAAGTGTAGCTCTTTTTAATCCGTAGAAAAAACGAATCGTTTTTTGTTGTTTTTGCACAAACAGGAAATAATATTCCCCGGCAGTCAGGCTTTACGACAGATGTCCAGCATGTGATGGGTAATCCCCGTCATATCAGACCTCTCACAGACAGAAAAGTGATACTGCATATAGAGCGAGAACAGTTCATCGTCCCAGCTGTCCACCGCTTCTCTGAAGAAATTCGTGGTCATATCCGTCCCTATATAGTGCAGCCGCTGCACCGGAAAGGCTTCCATCAGTCTGTCCACATCCTCCCGCCGGTACATCTGAAAAATATCCTCGGGATTGGATGTTGCCCGGAAAGTCACCGGATCGATCAGCGGAGCAAAATGAGGATCGCGGATTCCCTGCCGCAGAAAAGCGAAACCGATGATCGTCGCATCGTTATTGCAGTAAGCCGTATACAGAAGACCGCCGGATTTGGTTACGCGGAGCGCTTCGGCAAGAGCACGGTGCTGATCCTCTGCCGTATACAGATGATACATCGGTCCCAGAAGCAATGTCATATCATATGTTCCGTCCGGAAAATCCGCCAGCTCCAGGGCATTTCCCTGCCGTACGGTGATCTGCTCGCCGGGCAGCGTATTCCGGCGGAAGATCTCAATATTATGTTCGATAAGCTCCACCGCATCAACAGCATATCCCATCTGCGCCAGTGCATGACTGTACCGCCCCGTTCCTGCACCGATTTCCAGAATACGCATTCCGGGACGGAGATATTTCTCGATATAGCGCATGGTGGTCAAAAACTCCACCATACCGTGCCGCGAGCGGAGTCTGCCGTCCTCGTCGTAATTCCCGTAGTATTTTTCCAGAAATTCCGTTCCGCTCATGACGCCTGCTCCGCAAACAGATTCTCGATATAGGTCATATCCAGTTCAATGGAGACGGGACGGTAGCGGTATTCGCCAACGGAAAGGCACGTGGTACCGCGGTATTCGCCCAGCAAAATCTCTTCAAGCACGGGCAGACCGTCCGTCATACTGTACGACAAGGAATACACAGGTGTGACTCCGCCTTTGCGGCGCGTGCAGGCAATATTTTCAAAAGCCGCATACAGAAGTTCCACATCCGTACCTGATACGGTGACAGATGCTCCGTCAGACAGACGGGTAAGTGTGACGGCTTCCACCCGGGGAAGTGACGTGTATTCGTCAATCGGCGGAGGAAGCATTTCATCCATCATGAACGTACTCCACGGTGCGGAACATGCCGTACAGAGCAAAACTGCCGTAAGCACCGCTGCCATTGTTTTCACTGTTTTTTTCATGGTAAATCCCCTTTCTTTTTTACCGATAAGCGGCATGTCAGAGTGTGACATTGTAATCTTTCATGAATCCGTGCCCGCTGAAAATTTTCCACGCACCGACACCGAGCCGCTGCAGGATCGCTTTTCGCTCCTCCGCGCAGAGCTTTGCTGCAGAATCCACAGAGGTCATCAGAATCGGCGCGTACTGATTATAGTTTGCCTGCTCGGGGGTAAGACCGCGGATATTGATGAAAATATCCCCCGTAAGCGCCAGATTATGGGCGTAATCGATCAGAACGATCTCCCCGGGAAGATGTCCGCCCTTCCCTTCATACACTTCAAAATGCAGTTCTTCAAAATCAAAGAATCCGATCTGCGTAAGGGGTTCTGTCAGATCCTCTCTGTTCTCCCACGGGACAGTCAGTTTTGACGGTTGGGGCGGTTCATAGGAGGTAAGGAGTTTGCAGATACTGATGTAGGGCTTATGCAGGGCATTCTCTTCTCTGTAGCCGTTTTCCCCGTTGTATTCACTGATCAGGCACTGTGCGCTTTTATGGCTGGTGATGATCTCATCAAAAAGGGGAAGCAGACCGCAGTGATCCACATCCGCATGGGTGATCAGCGCCGTTTTATGCATGGAATCAAACTCGGGGATCATTTTCCGCAGAAGCGGCAGCATCTCCTCCGTATAGCAGGCATATCCGGTATCCACAAACAGCAGTTTTCCGTTGCTGTTTATTATCGTGATATTACTGCCGCAGGGCGGCTCGATCAGCGTGATCTTTGTATGTTCCGTGATCTCGTGGGAGCTGATCCGGGGAGAAAACTCCGCGCCTTTGGAGCCTGCCAGCAGTTCGGCAAATTTATGAATGCTGTCAAAGGTACGGTAGGGGGACAGCCCCTGCTCGTCCAGCGTCTGCATCGCCAGATTGACATGCACGAGCAGGCGCCGGTTATATTCCTCGGAAAGATGCATCATCCGGGACAGACCCATCACATAGGTATTATAGAAGATGCTGTTATCGTACACTTTCTCCGACGTATTGTAATCGATCACGCGTACCCGGCACAGTTTCTCCGCTTCATGAAGGAATGCGGATACGGTATCCGGTTCATCCACATACAGTCCCATTTTAAAATACTGGTAATCGGTGCCGTTTTCCTGGGAGCTGATGTAGGAAATATTGAAGTGAAACGCATCAATCAGCGTCAGGATATCACTCACACTGCCGGGAACATCCCGCAGGCAGAATTCGATCAGAACAATACTTGATCTGGCAGGATCGTTCTGCAGATAGCCGATCTTCTCCAACTCCGCATCCGCAAGCCGCAGCTGCTCTTCCGTCCCCTCGGCATCAATGAACAGCGTATGGGAATCCACCGCTTTGTTATAGCTGACGCGGGTGATATTGATCCCCAAAGCGGAAAAGCACCGGCTTGCCTTGAGAAACGCCCCGATATGATCGGGCATGGTGGTTATATATGTCTTTTTCATCCGCTTTTTCTCCATTTGATTTATGCATATATTATAGCACAGAATAAGGATGTTGACAATAGCCTGCACAAAGCGGCATAAAAAACTGATTACACGTAAACTGAAAATTTTTTCTCCATAACCCTACCGAAAAACGGAAATATATGATATACTATAGATGTACTAACAGAAAGGCGGCACTGTATGAAAACAATCCTGATTATTGACGGAAACAGTATTCTGAACCGGGCGTTCTACGGCATTCGTCCGCTCTCCAATAAAGACGGTCTTCCCACCAACGCCGTGTACGGCTTTATCACCATTCTGAAAAAGCATCTCGATGCCCTGATGCCCGACCGGATCGTCTGTGCGTTCGACCAGAAGGCGCCCACGTTCCGTCACAACATGTTCAGCGGCTATAAGGCTACCCGCAAAGGGATGCCGGAGGAACTTGCCATGCAGCTTCCCTATGCCAAACGGATTGCTGCGGCGCTGGGTGCTCATGTGATCTCTCTTGCCGGATACGAAGCGGATGATATTCTCGGTACGGTTTCCGCCCGCGCGGAAGCCCAGGGCGGCTGGCACGCCTATGTCCTCACCGGCGACCGGGATTCTCTGCAGCTGATTTCCCCGGCTACCACGGTGATTCTGGCTAAAACCAAGGAAGATGTTCATTACACGCCCGAGCTGTTCCGCGAAGAATATGGCATCACACCGGAGCAGTTTGTGGATGTGAAAGCGCTGATGGGCGACTCTTCCGACAATATCCCCGGCGTTCCGGGAATCGGTGAAAAAACTGCGCTGAAGCTGATCTCCTCCATGGGATCGCTGGATGCCATTTATGCGGAGGATGCCGCACCGGACGTGACAAAATCCGTAAAAGAAAAGCTGGCAGCAGGCAGGGACAGCGCCTATCTCTCCCGGGATCTGGCAAAAATCTGCCGGCAGGCGCCGCTGGATGAGGATGTACCGGAGCCGGTTATGGATGCCGCACAGCTGTCGGCTCTGTTCGATGAATTGGAATTCACCGCGCTGAAAGCCCGCTTTGCGCTGGATGAAGAAACCGCCGCACCGCAGGAGTCGCTGGATATTCCGGAATTCCGTCCTTTTGACGCGGATCTGCTCCCCGGTGAGGGCACTCTCTTCGTCGCCGCGGATGCGGACGGAAATCTCGCTCTGATCTGCGGGGATGTCCGTATGGCCGGCAGTCTCGGGGAAATCGCCCCCCATATCGCCGGACGGTCCGTCTGCTGTCACGATTACAAGCAGCTGTACGGTCAGCTTCTGCGGCTCGGTGTACAGGTACAGTGTGTATTCGACACCATGCTTGCCGCATATCTGCTGATGCCGGGTGAAAGTGCCTATCCGCTTGCCAAAACGGCACAGCGTTTCCTCGCCGCTGATATTCCCGCCGTCGAATCGGTGCAGATGCAGGCGTATCTGCTCACGTTTCTGATGCCGGTTCTGGAAGAAAAACTCGCCGGTCTGGGCATGTCCTCCCTGCTTACTGATATGGAGATTCCTCTGGCGGAGGTTCTCTTTGAGATGGAGGATGCCGGCTTCCTGCTTGACGCAGACGGTCTGCATCAGTATATCACAGGACTGCAGCAGACTGCACGGGACATAGCAGAACGCATCTATATGCTGGCAGGAGCAGAGTTCAACATCAATTCTCCCAAGCAGATGGGCGAAATACTATTTGAGCGGCTCGGTCTGCCCGCCGGCAAAAAGACCCGCACCGGCTACGCCACCGATGCGGAAACGCTGGACAAACTGCGTCCTTATCACCCCATCATCGGCGAGATTCTGGAATACAGACAGCTTATCAAGCTCTGCGGTACGTACGGCGATAATCTGATCGCCCTTGCCGGAGAGGATGGAAAAATCCACTCCCGTTTCAATCAGACCGGAACGGCAACGGGCAGACTCTCTTCCGCCGATCCCAACATGCAGAACATCCCCGTCCGTGGTCAGCTTGGACGGGAACTGCGGAAATTCTTCACCGCCACGGACAAGGATCACATTCTTCTGGACGCGGACTATTCCCAGATCGAGCTGCGGCTGCTGGCGGAGATCTCCGGCGATAAAAATATGCGCCATGCGTTCCTCGCCGGTACGGATATCCACCGCAGCACTGCCTCTCAGGTATTCCACGTTCCGGTGGAAGAGGTCTCCCAGGAACTGCGTCTGCGTGCCAAAGCGGTGAATTTCGGCATCGTATACGGCATCGGAGAGTATTCCCTCTCACAGGATCTGAAAATCTCCCGCAAACAGGCTAAGGAATATATCACCAGCTATCTTGCCACCTATCCCGGCGTTGATGCCTATCTGAAAAACTCCGTTGAAAATGCAAAACGCGATCAGTATACCACCACCATGTTCGGCAGAAAGCGCTTCATTCCGGAACTGGCGTCCAAAAACCAGAACATCCGCGCATTCGGTGAACGTGTGGCGATGAACAGCCCCATTCAGGGAACTGCTGCGGATATCATCAAGATCGCCATGATCCGCGCCCACCGCGGGCTGAAAGAAGCGGGAATCGACGCAAAACTGATTCTGCAGGTACACGATGAACTGATCGTGGAAGCCTCCCTCGCTGATGCGGATCGCGCGGCGGAAATTCTGCGTGAGGCAATGGAAAGTGCGGCGCAGACCACCGTCCCGCTGACAGCGGAAGTATCCGCCGGCTGGACATGGTACGACGCTAAACAGTAAAGGAGACAATTATGATCACGATAGAAGAACTGCACGCCCTCTATGACAGAGAATTTGCCGCATCCTGGCGGCGCACCTTCGCCGAATTCGCCAAGGCCTCCGAAGACAGGATCTGGCTTGCCGGTCCCTCCTCGTATCTCTTCTCTCTTGCCGGGCAGAAATTCGCCGTGGACTTGCAGATCCGCCGGGAAAAGGATCTGCTGGCGGTCGCAGATACGCTCGTGGCTGACACGGCACCGCTGTCCTTTATTCTGATCACCCATCCCCACGGCGACCACATGTGCCCGCCCCTCATGCAGGCACTGCGGGACACGGATATCCGCTGGTACATCCCGGCAGACTGTCCGAAAAAAATGGTCGATAAAGGTAATCTGAAACCGGAAAATATCATCCGCGTCCGGGACGGCGATGTAATCCGTGAAGGCGATCTGTCAATCCGCGTATTCAACAGCTGTCACGTCCGTCCCGGCGGAAAGCCATATCCGCAGTGCGGATATGCCATCCAGTCCCCCGCGGGACAGATTGTAATGCCGGTGGATGTGCGCGATTACAGCTACCGTGACTATCCCGCGCTCGGGGATGTGGATCTGTGCATTTCCCATGTTTGGGCTGGCGACGATGCCATCAATCCGGAGAATTATCTGCCCATGCTGGAGCAGTTTGCCCGTTTTTCCGCACAGTTCGCCGCAAAGAAATATTTCCTGTGCCATCTCTATGAGATAGGGCGTCCGGAAAAATTCATGTGGACGGACAAGCACGCCTCCATTGCAGCCGATAATCTGCAGAAGCTGCTGTCCCGGTGTACCGTGGAAGCGCCGCAGCTGTGGACGGAATACGAAATTTTCTGAGACACCAATTATTTATAAATCATTCTGTTTCATAAGAGGAGATGCTGCCTGCTGTAAAGCCGCATCTCCTCTTGACATTTGTAAAACCGTGGTGTATAATAGAAGCAGTAAAAAACATGTGGAGGTTCTATGAAACTGCTGTTATTTCTCGTCCAGCGGGAAATCCGTTTCCGCTGGCGGACACTGCTTCCTTTTGTTCTGATTGCGGCTGCACTGGTGTTTGCGTTTGTCTCTTTGGTTACTTTTCAGGAAAGTGCGCAGACGGTAAACCCTATCCCCTACATGACCTCACCCACTTATACGATCTTATTCGCCGCATTTTCCCTGATCGGCTTCACAGCCGCACGCACTTCATTTGTGCTGTACAGTGAGCGGCAGTTGTCGGAAACAGGGATTCTCCGCGGTCTCGGTATGAAGAAAAGGTATGTTCGCCGCATCCGCATACTTCTCGGATGCTTCTGTATCGCGGCGGCATGCATGTTCGCGCTTCCGCTTGCGCTTTTGTTCGTGCGGGCATTCGTGGGAATTTGCACCTCGGTGGATATGGAAAGCACCACTTTCGTGCCGCTGTCCTATCGGATTCCGATTGTCAATATCGGCATCGTGCTCTCGATTCTGACCGCCTCCATGCTGACGGGTGTGCTGTGCGGATTCGTGAAGGAGGAACGCATTATTTCCCTGATCCGCCGCCGGGATACGGGGACGGAAGCCGAAACAGGCAGCGGCGTACTGCCCGAAGAAGGCTCCCTCCTCGATTACGGCAGGCTGTATGTCCGCCGTTCGGTTAAGCGGTGTATCCGCCACAATGCGATTGTTGCCGTGCTTCTGATTCTGCCGATGATCTTCTTACTCGGAGCATCCACATTCCGCGGAGACAGCCGCGATCACACCTTCTATCTTCGTGCCGTATACGATACGGAAACGCACAGCTTTGCGCCCATCACCGAAGCCATGCTGACGCGACTGGAGCAAATGGACGGCATAACGGAAGCACTGGGCAGTATCTTTTCCGAAACCCATCGGGGCAGATTCGGGCACACCTGCATCTATATCTACACAGACAAGGATGTGGACACAGATGCACTTCGCGAATTTGTGCAGGCATTCGCCGACCAGCATTCCCTGACCTTTGAGGATTCCGCAGCACTGCGGCGACCGCAGAATATGGTTGCCCGCGCCTATCGGACCTTTTTTCTGACCGAGAGCGCCGCGCTTCTGGCGGCAGGCGGTATCACTGTTCTGTCTCTGATGAAAGCACGGCTATACGCAAGGAAGAGAGAATTGTCCGTTCTGCGGGCGTTGGGCGCACGAATGGAAGAAATACAGCGGGCGATCACGCCCGAAACCGTGGCGGATTTTGCAGCAGGCGCGTTCCTCTCAATTCTGCTGGGCGCGATCGGTTTTTCGGAAATGATGAAGGACGGCGGCGGGTCTTTTGATATCGTTTCCCTGCTTATGCCGTGTTTTATCTGTCTTGCCGCATACATTGCAGTTCAGATTCGCCTCTCCCGCCGGATGACAGAAAAGATGTTCGCGGACACACCGCGTGTATGAACGATCGAAGGAGGATTCCATCATGATTCTGGAAGCAAAAGAACTGACGAGAGTCTATGTACAGGGAAACGAGAGTATCCGCGCCGTGGATAACTGCCGTTTCACGGTGGATGAGGGCGATTTTATCACGATCACGGGTCCGTCGGGCTGCGGAAAATCCACCCTGCTGGGAATTCTGGGCGGTATGGACCGTCCCGATGGAGGCAAGGTCTATCTGGACGGGGAGAGTCTGTACGATGCCTCAGATGACCGGCTCGCCGACATCCGCGCACAGAAGATCGGCTTCGTGTTTCAGAATTATTCCCTTCTGCCCACGCTGTCCGCCGAGGAAAACATCCGTCTGCCCTGTCTGATCTCGGGAAAGAGTTTTTCCAAATACTATTTTGACGATCTGTGCGAGCTGCTCAAAATCGGGAATCGTCTGTCGCATTTCCCCTCCGCCCTTTCGGGCGGAGAGCAGCAGCGTGTCGCCATTGCCCGCGCGTTAATCTGCCGTCCGCGGCTTCTGCTGGCAGATGAACCCACGGGAAATCTCGATCCCGACACAGCAAAAAGTGTGCTTGCACTGTTTCTGCAGCTTCAGAAAGAATTGAAACAGACGTGCATCATGGTGACGCATGACGAATCCATTGCCGAACAAGCACCGATCCGCAAACGCATGGAACACGGCATCCTGCGATAACAATACAAGACGGCGGCACATCCGAAATTCGGATATGCCGCCTCTTTTTATTCTTCTTCACAGAACACACGTCTGATCGCTTCCAGATATCCGTATCCGTTCCGGTCATCCGGCTCCAGATAGCTGGTCTCCGTCCATTCATTCCAGCTGTTCACCGTAATCAGCGGCACGGGCAGATTGTGGGTATCCACATACTCCTTCGCCATACGGAGTGCACACTCAATGTTTTCCGGCGTGGTATCTTTCATGATCCCCGGACGGAAGCCGCGGAAGCGGGGATTATTATCCCAGCCCACAGACACGTGGGGGAAATATGGGATCTTATACTCTCCGTCAATGCGGCGCCACTCTGCCGCCACATCCGTCAGAATCTCCGGATAGGGGCGGTCGATATTGGTAAAATGCACGAACTGATAATTGGTGATGCTGTCAAATCCCAACAGTTCTGTCGCTTCTCTGGTTGTTCCGGACGCGCTGGCATCCACGCCGCTGAGATTCACGGAAGTTTCCCGCCATGCAGTCAGCTGCAGATGCAGTCCCGGAAGCCCGGCTTTCACTGTTTCCTCACGGAAATACGCCAGAGCGCGCTTCGTATTCTCCACACCGCCGAGTCCCCGGATCAGGTTCTGCAGATCGTATATCATGAACACCGGTTTTCCGTCAATTTTATAATAGCAGGGGTGGTTGAAATACTGTCCGATCACCCGGTGCACCACGTTTTCAAACTCCGTGCGGCTGACGGAACCTTTCCAGATCACCGTACCACCGTTTTTATCGGACTGGTCAATATTCCACAGGTGATTGGCATCATGATTCGCCCACATGAGATAGAACTTCATGCGGTCATTGTTTTTCGCTTTCAGGAAACCGTTATTCAGGCACTGTTCCAGAAACGGTCTGCCGTCGTACCAGTACCAGTCATAGATGAACACATTCACTCCGTGATCCGCCGCCGCGGCGATCTCCATCTCCATGACATACGGATCCGCCTCGTTTACATAGCCCCACAGCGGCTTGCGCGGCCAGTCATGACCGGGAAATTTGGATACAGCGTTTTTCACCGACTGCCATTCGCCCATGCCCTCTCCCCAGAACATCCGTGTCCGGGGCTCATCGCCCGTATATGCCGGCCAGATATAGGCGGCTACATCATATTTTTTCATGTCTTTCTCCTAAAAAACGAGCGGAGACCTTCTGTCTCCGCTCGGATTATTATCAGTTCTTTGCTGCTGCAGCTGCTGCTTCGGCTTCTTTTCTTGCCTTACGCTCAGCTTCAACGCGCTCCATCTTCTCAATGAATGCCTTGGAACGGATATCGATAATGCGGTTGATATCATCACATGCCTTATCAACGTCTGCACCGTACTCAACGGACACATCCAGAACATCGGAACCGTCCTTACCAACGATAACGAAATGGTAATCACGGAACTTTACAACACGCTTGCCGAGATCGCGCTCAAACATGGGATCGCGAACCTCTGCGTGATCCAGATCCACATAGCGGAAAGTGCCGCCAAGCTCCTCATCGATCATATCATCGATAAAGGAGAAGTGTCTCTGGTGAATGTGCATCTTATCAGCGGTGAAGAACAGCATGACAGCGTTGAATTCGCTGGTACGGTTCTTACCGTCAGAACCCTTCTTGTAGTATACGTTTTCATCAAACTGATAACCACGGAAGGTCATGGGCTCAAGGAACTTGAGGGACTTCTCGAACAGCTCGAAACGGATCATGCCGCGCTCGCGCATATCCTTCATTTTCTCGCCGACCTGATACTCGATATCGTCACCGCTGGCCTTACCGCCGCCTGCGAAGATCATCACGCCGAGACCGGCAACCAGACCGAGAACACCGAAAAGACGCGTAGAATGGGAGAAGCAGAGGACAAGACCGACGACCATGAGCGCAAGACCGATCAGAGTTATCGGGGAAATGCCCTTAGAGGTAAAATACTTGAGGTTCCGTTTTGTTTCCATACTGGTACACTCCGTTATGTAAATTATGTATGCTCAGCGCGGCAGGCGCACCTTTCACATTATAAATATGATATCACATATTTCCGTCAATGTCAATATCAAAAGTGTCAAACAACCGAGAATTTTATCTCAGAATGAACGGACGGATGTAATTGATGGTGAAATCCACACCGACTTCGCCCAGCTCACCCTTCCATGTTGCGGAATGAGGTTCGATGCTGAGACCGGCATCATAGCCATGTTTATAGAGGATCGCGAACAGCCGGCGCCAGTCGATATTGTCCATGCCTGCCGGCGGATCGTCAATGCGCTTACCGTTCAGAGAGACGGCACCCTTGACGTGCATATGAGCGATTCTCTCACACCAGCCGTCCAGTTCTGCCAGATAATCTGCATTCCGGTAGTAGGCGTGGGATGCGTCATATTTGATCATCAGCTGCGGCAGCTCACCGAGCACGACCTCCCACTGTGCAGGGCTGTGCACAAAATTGCCCCAGGAGCAGTTATACACTGCCAGCTTCATATTACGCTTTTCCGTTTCTTCCAGCAGGCGGGAGAAGTATTCCACAGCAAAGCTGTAATTGCGGTACAGGCTGATCTGTGTATCCTGATTGCAGCCGCAGACAAACACGGGGGCGCCGACGGCATGCGCCGCATCCATAAGCCGGATCATGAGGGCATAGACATTCTCATCCAGTTTGCCGCCCACATTGGGTGCCGCATTCCATCTGCCGACGGAGGCAATCTGAATACCGGTACGGTCGATATTCCGCTTGACGCTGTCCACCGCGCCGATAAATTTCTCCGCAGCCTCATCGTCGTTACGGCAGATTTCAATAAAGGACAGATCTTTTCCCTTTACATAATCGAATGCACTGTCGGTAAAACCGTTGATCATTCCGAATTTCATAATTATCTCCGTTTCGCTTTATTTTCTGAATTTGTTCAATCATTATAGCATATATCTGAATGAATTGCAAGAGTGATACGGAAAATGCGCATCAGCAAACCGAATTGTCCTATTGCATTATGTATATGGCAGGAGTGAGACACATGCTTCTTTTATCCGAGCTTTTCCGACTCTGTATGGAGACTTCGTATCTGCACGCGGAAAACGGGGTCAGTTTTGCTGCAAGAAGCCGCGGCGGCGTTTTACATATTCTTTTCCAGAAAAGCGAAGGTGCGGAGGACTGGCACAACAATCTGGATTTTCCGGCTGCGCCCTACCGGGACATGGAAATCGACTGGCGGTGCCACAGGGGATTTCTGCGGGTCTGGCAGAGCGCTGAGCCGTACATCGCGGAAATACTCGCCCAGACTGCCTATCGGGACATCACCGTTGTCGGATACAGTCACGGTGGTGCACTGGCTGTTCTGTGTCATGAATACATCTGGTTCCATTATCCGGATCTGCGGGAGAACCTGCGCGGTGTGGGATTCGGAGCCCCCCGGGTGATCCTGTGCAGCAGCGGATGCAGACGCATTGCGCACCGATGGGCGAATTTCACCGTTGTACGCTGCGGCAGGGATGCGGTCACCCATCTTCCGCCCGCCATTCTCGGGTACCGGCACATGGGACATATCCTGCAGATCGGAGAGAGGCACATGCCGCCGATCGAATCGCATTTTCCGGAAAGCTATACGGATGCGCTGGCAGAATACGAAAGCCGTTCCGGCGCTGTCCGCTGAGCAATTTTTGTAAAAAACACAGCCTTTCTGCCGGGCAGAAAGGCTGTGTCTCATGAAAATCCGGATGTTCCCTATTCTTTTTCGATCTCCCGCTTGATCGCCTGCATCTCCTCATCCACTTCGGAGATCGCCATAGCGCATATGCGCAGACGGTATCGCAGCGCGTCGGGGATATCACCGTCGGTTTTATACGCCAGATGATGTTCCAGACTCGCCCAGCAGTCCATGGCAATGGTACGGATCTGGATTTCCACAGGCACACGCTGGGTACTTTCGGAAAGATATACCGGAACGCTGACCACCAGATGCAGACTGCGGTAGCCGCTTTCTTTCGGGTGCTGTATGTAATCCGATTTTTTCACCAGTTCCACGTCATCCTGCCGCAGAAGAAGTTCGGCAATCGTCTCCGCGTCGTCGATATAATTACAGATCACGCGGACACCGGCGATATCGCTCAGTCCGACCTGCATGCCCTCCAGCGTAATCGGCAGTCCGAGACGCTGCATTTTGTCAAAAATACTGCGCGGCTCTTTCAGCCGGGATTCTATGTGATGAATGGGATTATAATCATATTTGGCATGAAATTCCTCATCCAGTGTCTGCAGTTTATTTTTCACCGTATTGATGCCGGCGCTGTACAGCTGCATCAGGATACGGAATTCTTTCAGAGCATCGTGATTTTCCCGCAGGGAGGAAGTAAATACAGTTACTTCGCCTGTTTCCTGCTCCTGCGGTATCTGCCGTGTCTTGTTCACTATGCACAACTCCCCTTTCCTGTATATAGTATACAGTATATATTTTAACTGAATATGTACAGATTTCAACCGGGGTGAAAATTCGTCCGAACATGCAAAACAAAAGGGCACGCATCACACCTGATGCATGCCCTTTTATTCATCTGTGGTGAAAAAACGTAATTCCGCATGTTTACGGAATGGTTACCGTATATTCGCGGGGTACATGTTTCGGCGCGGTCACGCGCATGGTGTACGTTCCGGAGGAAATATTCCGGAGCGCATATTCCGTACTGCAGCCGGCAATCCGGATGCTGAACTTCACTTCCGAGGCATTCTCAGGGATAAATTCGATCGTAAGCAAATCCGCAGGAGAAGCGGTACTGCACTGCACGCTGCCTTTTACTACTTTCTGCGCAGAAACTTCCGTCCGGGATACAAGCGTCAGGTGGATCTCCACACCAACCTGTCCGCTCATCGAACTCCCAGAGTAAGATAAACCGTTACATCCAAGCATAGATCCCACCGCTCTCATATTTTCCTGCGTATTGATCCATTCCGTGAGTTTTCCGCTCGGATCAAGAAATTTCGCGGTAAAGGTTTTATTGTCATCGCCAAGAACCATTCTGGCGGCAATATCCTGTGCGGTTATGTCTCCAAGGAGAACGTCGGGATTATTATAGAGATACTGATGCGCGCAGGCAGCGGTGCATTCAGGCAGGCGTCCATTGAAGAGTGTATCCAGCGCATGATCCGCGCCAGCACCGCTGAACGCATCATAATTCCGTGCATAGTACAGGTGATACAGCTTCGTATCCTGATCATTCCAGGTAACGTCCGTATATACACAGGCATCCCCCAGCCAGACAAGGTTCCACGCATGTGCAATCGGATCTGAAGCACCAGGCTTTACACTTACGCCTGTGACCGCCCAGGATCTTATGCCGACACGCTGCAGCAGATACTGATACAGGCGGGTATAGCCGGCGCATACCGCCTGCTTCTCAACCAGCGCGCCGTATGCGGTCTGATCGTTATTCGTCGGCACATAGGACACCAGTGCCGCCACTTTATCGTGCAGCCAGAGCGCCTTTTCTGCATCCGTGCTCAGATTTGCCGCGTTCATCTCGGCAATCACCGCATCGGAAGCCGATTGGAATTCTGTTTTTGCCTTGGTAAGTTCAGAGATATCGTACAACGGTGTGTTATCGTCCGATGTATCCTCAGTTGCTTTATAATACTTATTCGTAAACAGTTTTCCGTCCAGTTCGAAGATTGGTATTACGCTTATTGGAACATTGGGATCGGCACCATATCCCCACAGGAATAATCCCTGAAACCAGAATGCTTCGGGATGATCCGATACATAGATAGACACAATGGATTTCAGTTCATCCTTAGAAATATTCCATTCGGAAATATCCACGGAGGTATCCGGTGTATCCGACTGTACAGCCGTATGGAGCAGTTTATATACCTGCTGCTGGTTGGGCTCAAGCGTAGTGTAACCATAGCACGCCGTCGCTCCTGCCGTGGTGCCGTCTGTGGCGGCACTGACAATCCCCGCCATACTGACAACAAACAGAACAACAGCAATCAGGGAACAGAGTGTTTTGCCGGACAGTTTCAAAGTGTTCATGAAAATCCCCCTGTCTGATCTCATCTATCAATAAATGATTTATCCATATAATTATATACCCAAACGGAAGAATTGTCAATGTATTCCGGAGCAAAAGGGGAAAAAAAAGACTGCCGCACCAAGCGGCAGTCCTTCAGATATTACAGCAGATCTCTGAAATTCCGGATTCTGGAGAATACGCTGAAATTGGCGTCATGATAGTTGCGCGCGCCGTTCCATGCGGTACGGCTGAGGAAAAGGAGGTCATCGCCTTCGATCATCAAATCAATGTACTGGAATCCGATTTCCGCGGGATCCATGTGCAGATAGTTGTACACGTCGTACACATGCCGCCATCTCCACAGATCGTCCGAGGCGATCAGCGCGAGGCGGTTGCGTCCGCGGGGCGCGTTTTCCTCCGTCAGATAAGACACAAGCGAGAGGTATAGTCCGCTCACCTCATCGTGGAGAATAACGAACTTGGAATGATTGCCCGGGAAATCGATAACGCGCTCAAACTCCTGTGGCCGCTCCGGCTCATCCGGGAAGACTTTCATCACGATGACGCGTCCGTATTCCGGGGTGCATTTATCGGTCTGATAGCGCATCACATTGTACAGCTGACCGTCCGGCGCTGCAGTCAGGCATCCTTCAATACAGCCGCGGCTCGGACCTTCGACCGTCCCCTGCCATGCAGGATCGTACGGAACAGGCGGGGAGAACAGCCAGCTGCCTGCATCAAGCAGATCCGCATCCGCAGGAGCGGAAGCAAGCATGGCGGCGTGACCGCCGGATGCCCACGAACCCCATTCCAGCGTGTTCCAGATGCGTCCGCCGTACTCTATGACAGGCTGGGGATTTTTATGCACACCTTTCTGCTCAAAGCCTGACGTACCGCGCAGAAGCACCGTCGGCACACCGAAGGTCTTTCCGCCGTCCGTGGATTTTCCGATCAGAAGATCGCCGTATTCGGTACTGACAGCCAGCATGTACAGATCCCCCCGGTGGATGAACATCTTGCCCCAGAAGCAGGGATAGAGTTCCGACACATACTTCCACGTGGCACCGTCATCATCAGAGCGGAAGATCAGCTCCAGACACTGCGGATGCCTGCTGGCGAACACATCCATGGATGCCAGCAGATAGCCGTCGGGATGGCGGACAAAAGACGGACTGCAGAGGCTGTGTCCGGAAAAGCTGTACACCTCATCCTCCGGATGCAGATAATTGACCACATAATCCCCGGGAACGTCGCCCGTTCTTGCCAGACGCACACGGCTCTTTTTTTCACCGGCGCTGACATAGAATTCATAATCCGTCATATCCGCAAGCCCATCCCAGACACAGGATGTGCCCTGCACTTCACGCACACTCCATTCATCATCCGAATCGCGCAGACGGAGATGCACCGTATAAGCATCCGCGCCGTCCAGCGGAAGCCAGTCCATGCCGATTTTCCCCGCACCGGGATAGAGGCGGCAGATATAGATATCCCCCACGTCAAACATCGGAGGGCGATAGGGAGCAAAACTCCAGGAAGTTACACCTTTCATACCGTGATATCCTTTCTTTTACTGTTCCAGATATGCCATCATCCGCCGTGCGGTGCGGTCCATCTGCTCCACGCACATGGCATGATAGGGCGTGAAATCCGCGTCAGAACGGCTGCGGGCGTGCAGCGTCATGGGGATGTTTTCCACGGCAGAGAGATGATATTTCGCCGTGATCGGATAGGCAAGCGCCTCTGTGAATGCGGTCATGCTGCAGAAATCCGCCGCTTCCTGCGCCTTTTCCGGCTGGGATGCAAAATTATGGCACAGCCATACGTACAGCTGCGGATGGAAATTTGCCATCACGCCGCAGTAACCGGACGCGCCGCACTGCAGGGACGGCAGAAGCGTCTGCGCATTGGCGTTATAAAGCAGCAGATCCGTGCCGCGGAGAATAGCCAGCCGGCGTTCGATCTCCGCCGCGTCACAGCAGGTATCCTTGATGAAGCGGAATCTGCCTGTGGAGACGCACCAGTGAAGCATGGCGGGTGTCAGCAGGCGCTTATAGGGATAAGGGCACTCATACAGTCCCAGTTTCACGTCGGTCGGCAGATGATCCAGCAGATACTGCGCGTCGCGTATCCACGCTTCATCCCCCGTGTTTGCAATATCCATACGATTGGTGATCATGATCACCGCATCCACACCCGTTTCGGCGATGCGGGTCAACTCGCGAACCTGCGCCGCGGGATCATCGGAAATGTGACCGGATGCCACGATTGTCATCGCCGGCCGGGAGGAATCGGCCGCGGCAAGGGCATCTGCCTTTTCCTTCACGCATTTTGCCAGACGGACACGGTCATCCTCGGACAGATAAAAGATTTCACTGGACTGGCAGGAGGCAAAAATGCCGTCGCATCCGTTCTTCCAGTACCATTCCACCATCTTTTCGGCGGCGGCGTAATCCACTTCCCCGGCGGTATTGTAGGGCGTTACCATGGTAGGAAACGCCTGTGCTCCTGTATTCATCAGATTCACCTCTATGTTGTATGATTGTCTGATGTCATTGTAGCATATCAGAAAGAAGCTGTCAAGAGAATGTCCGAAAATTCTTGCAATCTGCCGGGATTCATGTTACAATGTACACAGAAAACAATCACTCCGGAGGATATCATGCAATACACTTCTTTTGTCAATGTATTCCACGGCAGCGGCAACATTGATCTTCCCGAAGCCCGGGGAATTGCCGCCTCCTGGCATTTTATCAAAGCACTGTGCGGGAATACCCATCCCGGCGCGCTTCTGCCGTTCGGCAAGTATTCCGTCTGCCCCTACAGCGGCGGTTATTCCTCCGGCTACGGAACAAACGGCGTAAACACCCATCTCCCCGCGCCGCAGATCATGGACAAACTCCGTCTGAAGGGATTTTCCCACTTCCAGAACAGCGGTACCGGCGGAATCGGCGTATATTACAATTATGCCGTTGTTACGCCGTACATCGGCGAACAGCAGGAATTCTATGATATCTCAGGTGAAACGGCTGAGCCGGGCTATTATGCGGTCACGCTGAGCGGCAGCGGTATCCTGTGTGAGCTGACCGCCGGCAGATTCTCCGCACTGCATCGGTACACTTTCCCTGCTCCGGGCGGAAAGATTGCCATTGATTTCTCCAATGACGGTCTGTACAACGGTCCCCGGATGCGCGGTGTCGCGTCGGATATCGCCGTGTCGGCGGCGGATTCCCACACGCTGCATGCGTCCGTAACCCTGCAGGATGTCCGCCTGCATTTCGTCTGCCGATTCATCGGGGACGGTGCGCTGGATGAGAATCATATTTTCCGCATGACAGATGCGGGAAGCGTTATTCTGTCCGTCAGCATCAGTGCGGCATCCATGGACGATGCTCTTGCCGAGTCGGCACAGGCTTCCTTCGACTTTGATTCCGTCCGCGCATCTGCATCCGGGCAGTGGAATGCGGCTCTGAGTAAAATCCGCATTGAATCGGATGATGCAGCGGAGACAGAGCTGTTTTACTCCAATCTCTACCACTCGCTGATCAAGCCCTGCGACTGGGGCGGCGGCGGATTTCTGTGGGACGGCGCGCCGTTTGTGACGGATTTTGTCACGTTCTGGGATATGTACAAAACGGCTTTGCCGCTGATTTTCACGCTGTATCCGGAAGTCTCCGATCATATTGTCCAGACATACGAAAAGCTGGGCGAATCACTGGGAACACTGCCCAACTGCTTCATGCTGGCAAGGAATTTCAATCTGGAAAGCAAACAGTCCCGGCTGATAGCGGTACACATGCTCTACGATGCCTGGATCCGCGGCGTTAAGGCGGACTGGGAATCCATTACCAGGCACATTCTCCGCGCAATTTTCGCCGACTCGAACAACGATTTTCTGAGCGGAGACTGCGAGCGGACAACCCATACGCTGGACATGGCGGAAAACTGCGCCGCGGCAGCGGAAATGGCATCCGCCTGCGGCATGCATGATGATGCGGATCGTCTGCGTCAGCTCAGCGGCAAGTGGAAAAACGGCTTTGATCCCGCCACGGGACTGCTGTACGAAGACCGCACATACTACGAAGGCAATCACTGGAATTACTCATTCCGTCCCCTGCGGGCGATGGGAGAGCGCATTGCACTGGCAGGCGGCGCAGAAAATTTCGAGGCACTGCTGGACCGCTTCTTCGGATTTACGGATGCGGAGGACACCTCCGCACGTTTTGAGGGGTTCAACAATGAAACGGACATGGAATCCCCCTACTCCTACGCGTACCTTGGTCGGCATGATAAGCTGTGTGCTGTGCTGGACGCGGCAGACCGGTACATGTTCCGCTGTAAAGAGGGCGGTGCCGGCTGCGGTGCCATCCCCGGCAACAACGATTCGGACGGTCTTTCCTCCTGCTGGATCTGGAATTCACTGGGTATTTTCCCTGTCAGCGGACAGGATCTGCTGCATATCGCCCGCCCGAAATTTGCAAAAGCAGAGCTGGATCTGGCATCGGGAAAAACGCTGACCGTTCTGCGCCGCGGCACGGGTGCATATCCGCAATCCGCGTCCTTCAACGGAACAGTCTGCGAAAAGCTGACCGTGCGCGCTTCGGAAATCATGCAGGGCGGCACGCTGATTATTGAAACGTAAAGGCTAACCTCTCCACCCAATGGAAGGGGATTATCCTGCTGACACAAAAGACTCGCAGCCATCTGAAGCTGCGAGTCTTTTTATCGATGGAATGGAGAATGTCACCGGACACCTCTCCGTCTTTTCACAGAATGATACAGATCAGTCCGCCGCTTCCCTCGTTGATCACCCGGGATAGTGTTTCTCCCAATTTGGCGCGGGCATCATCCGGCATATGAGACAGTTTGGCGTGCAGTCCGTCGTTCACCAGCTCATACAGTGATTTACCGAACAGATTTGACTCCCAGATCTGTTTCGGATCCTCCTCAAAATCCCGCAGGAGATTCTTCACCAACTCCTCCGACTGCGCCTCCGTCCCCACGATGGGATTGATCTCCGTCTCAATGGATGCGCGGATCATATGAACGGACGGTGCGGATGCGCGCAGTTTTACGCCGTATCCGCCGGACTGACGGACGATCTGCGGCTCCTCCAATGTAAGCGAATCCACATCCGGCATCACAATGCCATAGCCGTGCTCATCCAGTTCCCTGATCGCCTCGGCATATTTATCGTATTCTTTTTTTGCTTCCGTCAGAGAACGAAGTGCGTGCAGAAGTTCCCTCTCGCTCTCAATCCGGATCCCGCTCAGCTCTCCGATGATCCGGTAATACAGTGCGTCCGGCAGGCTCAACTCCAGCACGGCACAGCCGCTTCCCAGATCAACGGACAGGATTTTTGCACTCACGCCTTCCGCCGCATCGCCCGAAACGCCGCGCAGTGCTTCCTCCGCATTGCGGACAAGTATCTCCGCGGCGCTGTCCGCCGCATCACCCACCCGGTTCATACTGCGGGCTGTTTTCAGTGCCGCCTCGGAAACAGCACTGCGCAGCCAGTGCTCCTCCTCAAGCGCGGATGTCCATCCGGGAACGCGGATCTGCATTTCACGGATGGGGAATTCCATCAGAACCATCCGAAGAATGTGGGCGATATCCTCCGCGTTCAGTTCCAGACAGCTGAGCAGCGCTACAGGAGCCCGGTATTTTTTCTCCAACTCCATTGCCAGGGCTTCCGCCTCCGGCGAATCGGGATTGGCGGAATTCAGAATCACCGCAAAGGGTTTGCCGATGGCGTGCATCTCACGGGCAGTTCGCTCCTCAGCCTCCACATAATTCTGCCGGGGAATATCGCCGAATGAGCCGTCCGCCGTCACCAGCATCCCGATGGTGGAATGCTCCGTGATCACTTTGCGTGTGCCGATCTCCGCGGCTTCGTCAAAAGGAAGTGGATCCGCTGACCAGGGCGTATGCACCATGCGCATCTCGCCGTTTTCCGTATTGCCGATGGCATCCGGTACGATATAGCCCACGCAGTCGATCATGCGTACGCGCACCTGACCGCATTCCCCCACGCTGATCTGTACCGCTTCATCGGGAATGAATTTCGGCTCGGTAGTCATGACCGTTCTGCCTCCGGCACTCTGGGGCAGCTCATCCCGGGCACGGGTGCGGTCGTGTTCGTGAGGGATATTCGGGATAACAACCGTCTCCATAAACCGCTTGATGAATGTGGACTTCCCTGTCCGCACGGGACCGACCACGCCGATATAGATATCCCCGCCGCAGCGGACGGCGATATCACGGTAAATTTCCGAATTTGTCATATGTTTTCCTCCGCATGTGTACATCAGTTTCGTTGCTATACTGTATGCGGAGACAACCTGCGATATGACACCGGCATGTACTTTTTACGCAGGAAGAAAAAGAGATACCGCATTTTCCAACGCGGTATCCCCGGTATTCTGTATCACTGTACACGTTTTGCAATAACGGATCTGGCCTCCGGAACAAAATAGTTGCCGCATGCAAACTGAACCGTCAGCGTATCCCCGTCCATACGCAGCGTGATCGTCTCCGTATGGGGATCACAGAGATGACGGGATGTGATCGTGCACACGCCGTCTTCCACAGTATAGTACGCCGCAGTACGCAGTTTTTCCGGCATACGGGCCCCCATCAGCGACAGAAGTTTGGGCTTGCGCCACGCAGATATGTATTCTGAATGCACGTATCTGCCTGCCCCGGCACTCAGACGGATCATCTGCCGACCGTCAGACGCGTCCAGCGTCAGCACATCGCCGTCACGGTACAGATGCAGCGTAGTCCAGCCGAAAACATTCGGTTCCGCACGGTACCATGCATCCTCTCCGCTGAAGGAAAGCTCCGCGGGCATCGGCGGGGTATAATCCGGCAGAGCTGCATCCACGCCGTCATCTCCGTCGAAAAGATGCTCCGCCAGCTCCTCCAGTCGGGTGAGCTCTTTCTGCATATTGGGAACAAGCGCCTGTACAGCGATCAGGATATCCTTATCCGGGAAGATGATCATCAGCTGTCCCTGCGCGCCGTCACCGCGGTAGCCGCCGTGGGCATTAAGCCAGATCTGGTAGCCGTAGCCCGCCTGCCAGTCGATCGTTCCGTTGGTGGAGTTATCGGAATGGAAGGAGGTCGCCTCGTTGATCCATTCCTCGGAGATAAGACGTTTTCCTTCCCAGACGCCTTTATTCCGGTACAGTCTCGCCAGCTTCACGATCTCATCGCTCGTCACCTGTACGCCGCATCCTCCTTCATTGATGCCTTCGGCACAGAGATTCCACACCACATCACGGATGCCCAGCGGGAACAGGATTTTTCTGGAGAGGTAATCGTACAGCTGCTCGCCCGTCACCTTTTTGATGATTGCCGCAAGGAGGCAGGAAGCACCGGTATTATAGGCAAAATGGGTGCCCGGCTCATAGGGAACGGGCTGCGCCAGAAAGGCACGGACCGCATCATCCGAAGCGAACATATGGGACATCACGCAGCTGGCATGACCGGTATTCATGGACAGCACATGACGCACGCGCATTTTCGACAGATTTTCCGACACTTCGGCAGGCAGTTTATCCGGGAAAATATCCACAATACGGTCATCCACGGAGAGCAGCCCCTCATCCACTGCACAGCCCACAGCGGTAGAGCAGAATGTTTTGCTCAGCGAATAGACCTCGCGGCGGTCAGTGCAGCTGTACGGCGCAGGAGCCAGGCGGCAGAGGCAGCGATCCCCCTGCCAGATCTGCAGAGTATGGATCTGTTCCCCCTCCGCGACGGATCCTGCGTAATACTCTCTGATCGCGCGGCGGGAAACGCCGGGGGCGATATAGCGGTTATCATTCATAGCGGAAACTCCTTATTTTTCGGCAATGCAGACAGTAAATCGGCGAAATTTGTTGACAAATCGTGCGGAACGCGGTATACTTAGCAAAGCCGGATTGTATATATTTGTATAAATTATAGCACCTCTCCCGGCAGAAGACAAGATATATCTGAAAAAAACACAGAAAAGCGAGGATTTACCATGACACAGCAGCAGCTTATAAAGAATCTTCAGGTACCGCAGGGAATCGTGGATGTGGTACTGGATACAGATGCCTACAACGAAATCGACGACCAGTTTGCCATTGCCTATATGCTCCTCTCTCCTGAGAGACTGCGTGTAAAACAGCTTTATGCCGCACCGTTCCACAATAAGAAATCCACCTCTCCCGAGGATGGCATGGAGCGCAGTTACAATGAAATTCTGAAAGTTCTGGATCTGGCAGGACGCGGCGAGCTGAAGGAGCAGACTTACCGCGGATCCCGCACGTATCTGCCCTCGGAGACAGAGCCGGTAGAATCTCCTGCCGCACGGGCGCTGGTGGAGCTGTCGAAGAATTACTCCGCGGATAATCCGCTGTATGTGGTGGCTATCGGCGCCATCACCAATGTGGCTTCCGCCGTGCTGATGGATCCCACCATTGCCGACCGGATCGTGCTCTCCTGGCTGGGCGGCACTTCCCACGATATGCCGAACAACCGTGAATTCAATCTCCGTCAGGATATCGCTGCCGCACGCGTTGTTTTTGCCAGCGGCATGCCTGTTGTACAGCTTCCCTGCCGCGGCGTGGTGGATGCCTTCACCGTCAGCGGCGCAGAGCTGGAAAAATGGCTGATCGGCAAGAATCCTCTGGCGGATTATCTGGCACGCAACACCATCGCCGAGGCGGAATCCTATGCCGCCGGCAGACCGTGGACCCGTGTGATCTGGGACGTGACTGCCGTTGCATGGCTGCTCAATGACGGCGAACGCTTCATGGCAACCAGACTGGTGCCCGCTGTGATTCCCCAGTATGACGATCACTACAGCTTTGATGCGAACCGTCACTTTATGCGGTATGTATACTGGATCAACCGTGACGGTCTGATGAATGAGCTGTTCAAAAAACTGCTTGGGTAAGGCGGGATTTTCTTGAAAAAATTCGCCTCTCTCTTCATTATCATCGCCGCCGTCTGCTGGGGGGTGATCGGGATTTTCACGCGCTCACTGACGGAAGCAGGGCTGTCTTCTTTCCAGATCAGTTCTGTCCGCTGTATTTCAGCGGGCATCGTGCTGAGCGCATTTCTTGGAATCCGATCTCCCTCCGCACTGAAAATCGACTGGCGGGATCTGTGGATGTTCTTCGGCACCGGCGTGTGCAGCATCGTTTTCTTTAACGTATGCTATTTTACCACCATGGAGCTGACCACCCTCTCCGCCGCGGCGATTCTGCTGTACACCGCTCCCATATTCGTTGTTGTGATGTCCGCCATCTTTTTCCGTGAAAAGATCACCCCCATCAAGATCATCGCGCTTGTTCTGGCGTTCTGCGGATGCGGATTCATCACCGGCGTATTCACAGGAAATATGGGCATGACGCCTCTGGGAATTCTGACCGGGCTCGGTTCCGGTTTCGGCTACGCCCTCTACAGCATTTTCGGACGTGCTGCTCTGGCAAAATACTCCTCTCTGACCGTTACCACCTACACGTTTATCGTTGCGGGCATCTGCGTACTCCCCTTCTGCCGCATCGGTGATATCATACGCAATACAGCGGCTCAACCCGGTGTTTTGCTGCATGTTGTTCTGCTCGCCGCTGTGTCCACGGTTATCCCCTATCTTCTTTACACCGCCGGTCTGCGGCATACGGAAGCGGGCAAGGCATCGGTCATGGCATCGGTGGAACCGGTTGTGGCAAGCGCGGTGGGAATCATTCTCTATCATGAAGGACTGACACTCTCCGCCGCGGCAGGTGCGCTTCTCGTGCTTGCATCGGTCACTATTCTGAATTTCCCGCAAACAAAGCAAACAGGAAACAAAACCCATGAATTACAAACGTCTTAAACTTGCCTGCTACACGGCAAATCTGTCCATGTCCGTAGTCGGCAATCTCTCCCCCGTGTTGTTTCTCACATTCCGCAGTCTCTACGGAATCTCCTATTCCCTGCTGGGACTGCTTGTGCTGATCAATTTCGTCACCCAGTTCTCCATTGATCTGGCGTTTTCTTTCTTCTCCCACCGATTCAACATACCGAAAACCGTAAAATTCATGCCGGTACTGACGGTGATCGGACTGAGTCTCTATGCGATATGGCCGTTTTTCTTTCCACAGGCGGTATATGCCGGTCTGGTCATCGGCACGGTTATTTTCTCCGCCTCCGGCGGACTTGCGGAAGTGCTGATCAGCCCCGTTATCGCGGCGATCCCCTCAGAGGAACCTGATCGGGAAATGAGCAAACTGCATTCCATCTACGCCTGGGGCGTGGTTGCGGTGATTATTCTCAGCACGCTCTTTCTTGTAGCGTTCGGAAATGAGAACTGGCAGTGGCTGGCACTGCTCTTTGTATCGGTTCCTCTCGTATCGGTAATTCTCTTTGCAGGTGCCGAAATTCCTGCAATGGAAACGCCGGAGAAAGCCTCCGGCGCGCTGGCTCTGCTGAAAAACAAAGGACTGTGGATGTGCGTCTGCGCGATCTTCCTGGGAGGAGCGGCAGAATGTACCATGGCGCAGTGGAGTTCCGGTTATCTGGAGCGGGCACTGGGCATCCCGAAAGTCTGGGGCGACATCTGCGGCGTAGCGTTCTTCTCCGTCATGCTCGGTCTGGGACGCTCGCTTTATGCGAAAATCGGACGGAACATCGGAAAAGTATTGTTTTTCGGCGCTGTTGGCGCGACCGTCTGTTATCTCACCGCGGCGATATCCGATATTCCCGTGCTTGGGCTGGTCGCCTGTGCGTTCACCGGATTCTGCACCTCCATGCTCTGGCCCGGAAATCTGATCGTCGCCTCCGACCGTTTCCCGCAGGGCGGCGTATTCATCTACGCGATGATGGCGTCCGGCGGTGATCTGGGTGCATCCGTTGCGCCTCAGCTGGTCGGCATCATCACGGATCTGACCATCGCCGCACCGGCGGCAGCAGATTTTGCCGCTTCGCTCGGTCTTGCCCCCGAGCAGCTCGGTATGAAGTTGGGCATGCTGGCGGGCATGTTCTTCCCGCTGGCAGGAATTTTCCTGTATTATCGTTTCTGGAAAGCGAAAAAAAGCACATAGTACAACAGAAGTCGGAAAGCGTTGGCTTTCCGACTTCTGTTTTGCTTTTTATTTTTTCAGAACAGCGTCAGCTGATTGGTCGCATTCAGCCCTTTCAGCACGCCGTTTCTCTCCAGAATCTCGATCACCGTTTTGGAGATTCCCGCTTCGCGCTTGAGCATTTCAATGGAAAAAATCTCCCCCTGGTCGCGGTAATGCATAATATTATCCGCCGCAGTATCGCCGAGTCCCGGCAGGGACGAAAACGGGAGACGGATCTTGCCGTTCTCCGGCAGATATTTATGTGCGTGGGATTTTTTCAGATCCACCGGCAGGAAGCTGAATCCGCGCTGATAGTATTCGTTTACCAGCATCAGGGAGTTGTAAATTTCCACTTCCTTCTGCGCCAGCTCGTTCTTGCGCTTTTTCAGATCCAGCATCATCTCATGAACGTGCTGTTTTCCGCTCATGACGATCTCAGAGTCAAATCCGCCGGGAGCCGCTGAGAAATAGCCCGCATAGAATTCCACCGGATAGTAGATCTTGTACCACATCAGGCGAACTGCATCCATGGCGTAAGCCGCGGCGTGGGCTTTCGGGAACATGTACCGGATCTTCTGCAGGGAATCCAGATACCATTGCGGTACGCCGTGTTCGACCATGGTCTCCATCATATCATCGGGGATCTTTTTGCCCTTTTTATTCTTACGGACGAATTCCATGATTTTGAACGCTTTGCCTTTTTCCACGTCGTACTTCTGGATCAGCGTCAGCATGATATCGTCACGGCACCCGATTACCTGAGAGACCGTACACACGCCGTCACGGATCAGATCCTGGGCATTGCCCACCCACATGCCCGTGCCGTGGGTCAGTCCCTCGATCTGCAGCAGATCCGCAAAATTCTTAGGCTGAGCTTCCATCAGCACGTCACGGCTCAATTTGGTGCCCATCTCCGGCAGCCCGAGCGTGGACGTTTTCGCATCGATCTGTTCCGGCGAAACACGAAGAGGCTCAGTGGAGGTGAATCCCTTATAGGTAAGCGGATCCGTCAGGGGAACATCCAGGATGTTCACGCCGGAATACTCCTCCATACGCTTGTACTTGGTGGGAATATCGTGTCCCAGAATATCCAGCTTCAGAATTGTATCATGCAGATATGTAAAAGCGAAATGGGTGGTGATGATGTCGGAATTGGGATCGTCCGCCGGATGCTGGATCGGAGTGAAATCGTACACATCGTACTCCTGCGGAACAACGATAATGCCGCCGGGATGCTGACCGGTGGTTCGTTTTGTCCCCAGACAGCCGGAAATCAGCCGCTCCATCTCCGCGCGGTTGACGGAAACGCCTTTGTTCTCCAGAAACTTGGCGGTAAATCCGAATGCAGTCTTATCCGCCAGCGTACCGATGGTACCTGCCTTGAATGCTTTTCCTGCACCGAAAAGCACTTCCGTAAACTTATGGGCATCCGCCTGTACGTCACCGGAGAAGTTCAGATCGATATCCGGCGTCTTGTCGCCGTAGAAGCCGAGGAACGTCTCAAAGGGTATATCGTGTCCGTCCTGCACCATCAGCGTGCCGCACTCCGGACAGTTTTTCGCGGGAAGATCAAAGCCGGAACCGACGGAGCCGTCCTCGATAAATTCACTGTGCCGGCATTTCGGGCAGCGGTAATGAGGCGGAAGCGGATTCACACGGGTAATACCCGCCATCGTTGCGGCAAAGGAGGATCCAACCGATCCGCGGGAACCAACCTGATAGCCCTTGGATTCACTGTTCTCCACCAGTTTCCGGGCGATGATATACATAATGGCGAAGCCGTTTTTGATAATGGATTCCAGCTCACGGTCCAGACGGGAGGACACCTGCGGAGGCAGGGGATCGCCGTACATCTCTCTCGCCAGAGAATTGCACTTGGTGGTCAGTTCCTCTTCCGCGCCGTCGATGTGAGGCGGATAGTTTCCCTCCGGAATCGGGCGAACCGATTCAATCATCTCCGCGATGCGGTTGGGATTTTCGATAACCACTTCCCGTGCCAGCTCCTCGCCCAGATAATCGAACTCCGCCAGCATCTCCTCCGTTGTACGGAAATACAACTGTGTTTCCTTATCCGCGTCGGAAAACTTCATACCTGACAGCAGAATCCGTCGGTAGATTTCATCATCCGGATCCAGATAGTGCGCATCACACGTGGCTACGACAGGCTTGCCGAGCTTCTTGCCGAGCGCGATGATTTTACGGTTCAGCTCTTTCAGCCCCTCATCATCCGCCACCTTACCCTGTTCGACCAGAAAGCGGTTATTGCAGAGCGGCTGGATCTCCAGATAGTCATAGAAATCAGCTATCGCTTCCAACTCACTCTGGGGCTTCCCCTCAAGCAGTGCGGTGAACAATTCTCCTGCCTCACAGGCGGAGCCTATGATCAACCCTTCACGGAATTCCGTAAGATGGGTCTTGGGAATGCGTGGATTCTTCCGATAAAAATTCAGATAGGAATCCGAAACCAGGCGGTACAGATTTTTCAGACCGACCTGATTTTTCACCAGAATGATCTGGTGATATGTTTTCAGTTTCAGCGGATCGGAGCGTTCGCTCATGGCGGTATTCAGCTCATCCATGGTGTGAATGCCCTCGTCCGAGAGCTTGTCCACCATTTTATAGTAAATCATCGCCAGCATCTCCGCGTCATCGGATGCGCGGTGATGATTGAACTCGCCGAGCTGGAAATACTTCGCCAGAATGTCCAGCTTATGACGGTTCAGGTCCGGATTCACATAGCGGGACATGGCAACGGTATCAAGATAGGAATTTTCAAAGGGCAGACCGCAGTCCTCAGCAGCCTTACGGATAAATCCGACATCGAATCCGGCGTTATGGGCAATCAGCATTCTGTCGCCGATAAACGCGAGAAATTCCGGCAGAACCACCTCAATCGGACGTTCGTTTGCCACCATTTCGTCGGTGATGCCGGTCAGTTTCACGATCTCCTCGGGAATCGGCACGCCGGGATTCACCAGCGTGTTATATACTTCCAGAATCTCACCGTTCTTTGCCCGTACGGCACCAATCTCCGTGATCTTACAGTTCTGCGCCGAAAGACCGGTGGTCTCGATATCGAAAACGATCACTTCATCATCGAATTCCGCCTGATTCAATCCGTATACTGCGCGGGCGGTGTCATCCACGAAGTATGCTTCGACACCGTAGATAACCTTCATCCCCAGATCTTCCGCCTTGAGCATAGCGGTGGGATACGCCTGCAGATTGCCGTGATCGGTAATCGCGACAGCGGAGTGACCCCAGCGATGTGCCGTTTCCACTACCTCCTCCGGCTTGGTCAGCGCATCCATCGCGGACTGGCAGGTATGCAGATGGAGTTCCACACGCTTTTCGGGCGCGTTGTCCTCACGCTTGATCTCCTTGATTTTCAGGACATCCGCGTACTCCAGATACAATTCACCGTCAAACTTATCCGTTTTCACCGCACCTCGGACTGCCAGTGCGGATCCGTTCTTGAAAACGCCGAACAGATCGTCCTGCTCTTCGGCGGCGATGACTGTCTTGATAAAGATGGACGCGTCCCGGTCCGTCAGTCCGATTGTGACGACGATCTTTTCACCGTTCTTGATTTCCTTGGTTGTCACACCGAACACTTTTGCCAGAACGATCACGGAACGCATGTTGTTCCGGATTGCCCGCAGGGGCATCGTTTCTTCAATGGTGAACAAAGATCCGGCAAGCAGTTCCGGCGAGGAGACATTGAATCGTATGCGTCCGCTTTTGATAACCCCCTCTTCCGATTCGTCCGTTTCGTAGGATCCGTCGAAGAGAGAATCCACATGAGGCAACGTCGGACGCTCCGGCTCGGCAGCGGCAGGAGCCGCGGCTGCAGATGCAGCCGCCTGACGTGCCTGATAGGCTGCTTCTTTGGCGGGGATCTGGGCGGCTTCATTCATCAGCCACGCCTGTCTGGCAGCTTCAAATTCACTCATGCGCTCAGCAAAATCCGCGCTCTGGGTGATCTGCACCTCGATGGGCAGATTGAATTCACTGCGGATAATACCGCTCAGGATCTGACCGGTTTTAGCCAGATCAAGAAGCGCAATCCCCCCCTGCACAAACGGGATGGCAATGTTGATCCGATCCCCTTCCCGGCGGATCTCATATCGATCAAAGAATCCGTTGATCACCGTACCGATGCGCTTTGCTTCCCGCAGGACTTCACTCAAATAATCTTCATGAAACAATTCCGGCGGATAATGGGGAAACAGACGAACGGAGTTCTGAGCATACACCTCTGCCAGCGCGCTTTCCGTCTCATACAGCACCGTTTTTGGAATGATCTTCGTTGAGGTAAAATTCACCTCCACCATCCGGTGCTCGGAATCAATACGCACGGAAACATCTTCCGCCACTGCAAATAAATCCCGCTGCGCGCCCGAAACGGGTGTGTAGCGGGAGAAAATATCACTGAGCTTTCTTTTTTTCTTTTCCTCTGCCATTATGCTTTCTCCGCTGAATCGTCAATATATCGTACGGTTTCTTCGAGCAGCCGCGGGATAATCTGATCCTCTTCCACACGGCAGACAGTTTCTCCGCCGCGGAAGAATACGCCGAATCCGTCCCCTCCGGCAATGCCGAAATCAGCCTCGCGGGCTTCTCCGGGACCGTTGACTACGCAGCCCATTACGGCAACTTTGATGCGTTTTCCTTTGGTATCCATGCCCTGCACCGCATCTTTGAAGCGTGCGGCAAGAGAAATCAGATCAATCTTAGTCCGACCGCAGGTGGGGCAGGAAACCACTTCAATGCCTCCTCTGGGATCCAGATCCAGCATCCGGAGCAGTTCACGTCCGGCGCGAACTTCTTCCACAGGATCGGCAGTCAGGGAAATACGGAGCGTATCACCGATTCCGTCCGCCAGAAGCGAGCCGATGCCTACCGCATTCTTGATCAGTCCGGAATAGGCGTCCCCCGCTTCCGTAACACCGATGTGCAGCGGATATGTACACTGCTGTGCAGCCATCCGATACACGGCAATCGTATCCGCCGCGGCAGAGATCTTCATGGAAAGGACAATATCCGAAAAGCCGCACTTTTCCAGCATTTCTGCCTGCGTCAGGGCACTTTCCAGAAGCGCATCCGGAGTGGGAGCACCGTATTTTTCAAGCAGGGATTTTTCAAGGGATCCGCCGTTCACGCCGATCCGGATCGGAAGCCCCGCCGCAGAACAGGCGGAAGCCACCTCTCTGACCTTCCACTCGGCGCCGATATTGCCCGGATTGATCCGGATCTTGGATGCGCCGGAGGCAACAGCGGCAAGCGCCAGTTTATAATCAAAATGAATATCCGCCACCATCGGCACACGGATGCCGCGGCGGTGCATTTCCGCAAAGACGCCCGCCGCATCCTCATCCGGCACTGCCAGACGGACAATATCGCATCCCGCCGCACACAGCGCGCGGATCTGCCGCTCCGCGGCATCGAAATCCGCCGCGGGGGTATTGGTCATGGACTGCACCGTGATCGGCGCACCTCCGCCGATGGGGATACCGCCCACATGCACGGTCCGGGATTTTCTTCTTTCCATCATATCCGTCACTCCGTTATCTGATCAGGGTGAAAATGTCTTTGAACGTAATTACCACCATCAGTGCCATCAGAAGCATGATGCCGGCAAAATGGACGTACGCCTCAATATGCCGCGGAACAGGGCGGCGGAATACCGCTTCGATCAGCTGGAACACCAGCCGTCCGCCATCCAGTGCCGGCAGCGGAAGGAGATTCATAATGCCCAGATTCATACTGATCACCACAGCCAGATAGACCAGATCGTCAATTCCGCTGGCGGCGGCTTCGCTCATTGCGCCGGTTACGGCAACAGGTCCGGAAACGGCACCGAGTCCGTACCGTCCGCTGATCAGATCATACAGGGATTCCCAAATCATTTTGATCGTGGATGCGGAGCGGAAAAAGGCATGTTTCAGAATATTAAACGGCGTTTTCGCCTCGGAATACACATAAAAATCAATATTGCCGAAAGTCTCGCCGCTTTCGGTGATCGTCGGGAAAACGACATCCTTCAGAACGAGCGTCTCATCGCCCCGGCGTACTGTAATATCAATCGGCTTGATTCCCTTGCGCATGACCTCATACACCAGTTCATTGGCAGTATGCACGGCTGTGCCGTCCACCGCGGTGATACGGTCCTCTGCCATCAGACCGGACTGTGCGCTGATGTTATCCTCCGTAAACTGATAGATCACGGTAGAAGGCAGATTTTTTGCCGTCGCGACCAGAATGCCCATAACCAGAATACCGGTAATCAGATTCATTGCCGCACCTGCGGCGGTGATGATCATTCTCTGCCAGACAGGCTTTTTGCAGAATGCGTTTTCATCGTCACATTCCTCATCCTCGCCCGCCATGCTGACAAATCCGCCGAAGGGCAGAAGACGCAGTGAATACGCGATGCCCGTCTTTTTTGAGGTATGGGAAAGAATTTTCGGTCCCATACCGATGGCAAATTCATTCACAGTCACATGGAAAAGGCGGGCGAACAGATAATGTCCGCCCTCGTGAATCAGAATCAGAAGTCCGAATATCAGAATTGCTATCAGGATTGTCAAGGGGATGCCACCTCTCTTTGGTATACCGTTTAAGCCATGCCTGCCAGGATCCGGCGGGCACGCTCTCTTGCCGCGGCTTCGGCTTCATAATAATCGGCGATCCCGCCCGGAACATCATCCGGCGTTTCCGCCAATGTCTGAGCAACGGCGTCAGCGATTCCCGTAAAGGAAATCTTTCCGTCAATGAAAGCCGCTACCGCTTCCTCATCCGCGGCAATCAGCGCGGCGGGAACAATACCACCCCGGCGGATCACATCGCGCACGCAGGCGAGCAGGGGAAAGGCTTCCGTATCCGGTTTTTCAAATGTCAGGCTGTGCAGTTTTGCGAAATCCAGTCCCGCCTCCCCGCAAAGGGCACGGGTCGGATGGGTGACGGCATAGCGGATGCATCCACGCATATCGGGAGCCGCCAGCTGTGCAATGACACTGTTATCAATATACTCCACCATGGAGTGAATTATGCTCTGTCTGTGGACAAGCACCTCAATTTTTTCCACGGGAACGCCGAAAAGACGCACTGCTTCGATGACCTCAAAGCCTTTGTTCATCAGCGTTGCGGAATCAACCGTGATCTTTTTGCCCATTTTCCACGTGGGATGCGCCAGCGCATCGGACGGTGTTACGTGGGCAAGCCGTTCCCTGTCCCATCCGAAAAAGGGACCGCCGGATGCGGTGAGCAGAATCCGCTTCACCAGCGCGCTGTTTCCGTCCCCTCGGGAAGATGCCGCACCGGCGGCACAGAGGCACTGAAAAATCGCACTGTGTTCGCTGTCCACCGGGATCATCTCACCGCCGGAGCGGCGGAGTGCATCAAAAATCTTATCGCCTGCGGCGATGATGGCTTCTTTGTTTGCCATGCCGATCCGTGCACCGGTGGATGCTGCCGCAAGAGCGGCGGGCAATCCTGCCAGTCCGGCGATGGAATGGATAATCAGTTCGGCACCGCATTCCTCCACGGCGCGGCAGACTGCATCCGGTCCTCCGTACACGCGGATATTCTCCCCCGCCAGTGCAAGCCGGAGCTGTTCTGCGGCGTTCTCAGAATCCATTGTACAGATCTGCGGACGGTATTTCCGTGCCTGCTCCGCCAGGATTTTCACATTTCCGGATGCAGACAGCAGAACAATGCGGCAGCCCAGCTGCTCCATAACATCCAGCGCCTGGGTGCCGACACTGCCGGTACTTCCCAGAACAGCCGCTTTCAGGGGATCCTGCGGATTTATTTCAAATGGACGCAACAGTTTTTCCTCGTTCTTTCTGTTCAGGCAAAGAAATCAAACACACGGGGAATCTCGCCCAGCATCACCATAACGGGCATTACGCAGAGAACGCTGTCGAAGCGATCCAGAATGCCGCCGTGTCCCGGAAGAAGATTGCCGTAGTCCTTGATGTTATACTTACGTTTGATATAGGAAGCGATCAGATCACCCACCTGAGAGACAACGCTGATAATCATTCCCGCCACAAACAGTGCTCCGTAGTGCACTTCGGTGATGCCGGAATCAATCAGAGAAACGATAAATCCAAAGGTGACTGCCGCGATTCCGTCAAAGATTATGCCGCCGATACAGCCTTCCACGGTTTTCTTGGGGCTGATATCGGGAATCAGCTTATGCCGTCCAAGGAATCTGCCGGTGAAATATGCCGCCACATCCGACCCCCATGGACCGAACATTGCCATAAAGAAAATATAGATACCGAAGTCACGGTCACGCACCAGAATCATGCAGATAAATGCTGTCACAACATACAGCACGCCCATAAATGATGCGGCGATCTTCTCCACGTCCAGCTGTCCGTGGGAGAAAACGCCCAGGGCGAGCAGGAGCATCAGGTATGCGAACATGAGCATCATATATGTGGCAAGAAAGCTGTGACGGGAGGAAAAAAGGCGAACCAACTGAGGCATTGCCACCGCCAGCGCGTAGGCAGGCAGGGAAATCCGCCGGATCTTCTCCGTTCCGATACATTTCAGCATCTCATAAGTGCCAATCAGGGAAAGAGCGGATACAGCGACAGGAAGAATAATCGTATCCGAGAAGAAATAAACGGGGAGAATAATTACGATAAATACTATCCCGGTCAAAGTACGTTTCAGCATAACGGTACCTTCCACTTCAATTTTGGACTTATCCGATACTGCCGTACCGGCGTTTTCTGCGTGAGAATTCTGTCACTGCGGCATGCAGTGTCTCCACGGAGACATCCGGCCACAGGACATCGGTGAAAAAGAACTCCGCGTAAGCCGCCTGCCAGAGCAGAAAATTGGACAGTCGGTATTCGCCCGCCGTACGGACGATCAGATCGGGATCACTGCAGTGCGCCGTATACATGGCGGAAGACAGATCCGCTTCGGTAAATTCTGTTTTGCCGGATGCGGCAAGCTGCGCAGCAGCACGGACGATTTCCGCCCGTCCGCCGTAATTCAGCGCGATATTGAGAAGAAGACGGTTGTTTTTCGTCAGCTCCTCCAGAGAACGGCATTTCTCCGCCAGTGCGGGATGCAAACCGTCCTTATCCCCGAGAAATACGTAGCGAATGTTGTTCTCATCGTTGCCGGTAACGGCATCCCTGATAAAGGAATCGAGAAGCCGCATGATAGCGTTGACCTCTCCTGCGGGGCGTTTCCAGTTTTCCGTGGAAAATGCATACACGGTCACTGTATAATG
>SVTS01000010.1 GCA_015063645.1 Oscillospiraceae bacterium
GGAAAGGACCATCTCAAACGCCGAAGTTCCTTTCCCCTGCACCCCAATCTCCTTGGCTTGATAGCTGGTTTGTGGCAACATGCATAAATTTTCGCCCGGACCTTCACCATAGGTGAAGGTCCGGGCGTCTTTTTTGTTGAAGATGTCCATAGGATTCGGCAGAGGCAAGGAGACAGGGGTGGCGGGGGAGGAAACTTCGCCGTGTGAGATGGTTCCTCCCCCGCCTCGCCGCGTTAGCGGCGAAAAAAGCTGCATTTGTGCATATTGTATACAGTATGTGCTTAAGTTAATGACATTGGGAGCCTGCTCCTGCGGTTTTTATAAAGAAGACCGGATACCGTGCGGTATCCGGTCTTTGTTGTTTCTTACGAAACTCTGGTCATGCCCTCGTGAGCAATCTCGATGGATTCGATGGCGATCTCAGATGCGGTTGCATTGAAATCGGGAGCAGTGTACTTCATCGGCCATGCATTGATAACCTGCCAGGATGCAGCGGGAGATTCCTCTTCATCCAGCAGCGTGATGGTGATGGTCTTTCTGTCCACAGCACCGTTAACGCCGGTCATCATCCAGTCATAGATCACGGTGGAATCCACCAGACCCTGCTTCAGGGTGATGTTGCCGTACTTCTTCAGTCCCGGCACCTTCTGAGGCGTGGTGACCATGTCGCCTTCTCTGTACTCGACAACGTCGATGGATGCGTCAAATCCGGTAACCTCGGAGAATCCGCCTGCATCAAGACCGTCGATCTCTACTTTATATCTGAATCTGGTATGCGGGTAAGCCATTGTTATTCCCCTTTCGATATTTGTCTGTCAGCTGTAATTACTCAGCGTCGCCGGTCTTCTGCGTGATGCGGAAGATCACGAATTCGGCGGGCTTCACGGGAGCGACACCGATCACGCAGACGAGTCTGCCGTTGTCGATATCATCCTGGCTCATGGTGTTGCGGCCGATGTTGACGAAGAATGCTTCATCAGCGGAGGAGCCTGCCAGAGAGCCGTTTCTCCACATACCGTTCAGGAATACGCTGATTGTTCTCTGAACTCTGGTCCAGAGCGCTTCGTCATTGGGCTCGAATACTGCCCAGCTGGTGTTTGCCTTGATGGTTTCCTCAAGGAAGATGAAGAGACGGCGTACGTTGATGTACTTCCAGCTGGGATCGCTGGAAACGGTTCTTGCACCCCATACGCGGATACCCTGACCGGGGAACGCACGGATCAGGTTGACGCCCTTCGGGTTGAGGATGTCCTGCTCGCCCTTGTTGAAAGCAACATCGAGACCTACGCATGCGCGGACAACTTCGTTTGCGGGAGCCTTGTGAACGCCGCGGGTGTTGTCGCTTCTTGCATAGATACCCATGATGGAGCCGCTCGGCGGGATGGCGATGTTCTTCTTATCCAGCGGATCGAACACCGTCAGCCACGGATGATAGAGAGCAGCGTAGCTGGAGGAGTAGATATCGCGGTGAGCGATGATTTCGTCGGTCTTCTTCGCGTTTCTCGGAATATCGAGAACAGCGAAGCGGCTGGCGAGGTTTTCGCAGTGAGCCACGAGGGTCAGCTGTACGTTGGGGTCGGTAACGCCGGGCACTGCCATGATGGAGACAACGTCGTTGTCCAGGAATGCCTGGATACCGGTGCGGTTGCCTGCACCGTTGTCGGTGCCGATGAAATCAGCAGCGGACAGATCGGATGCGGCACCGTTGGAGCCGCCGGAGAACTCTACAGCACCGTCGCCGAGAGCCACAGCGGGAGCCACGATGGCGGAGGAATCGCCGTTCCATGCGATCTCAACGAGCTCGCTCTTGGCGGTCTTCTTGGAGATATAGTTGGCAGCTTCGATGTTGAAGGATACGTTTTCGTAGCTTTCAACGGTATCGTCGCACTTGATCTCCAGGGAGATTTCGCAGGTGGTGATCACCTTGGCGGGGAGCAGGTTGGCATCGGTGATGTCAGCGGAGAAAGCGTTTGCGAAGGTCAGGATGTTGTCCTGATTCTTCTCAACCTTGTTGTACTCCACGGATTCGCCGTCAGCGAACGCTACGATGTCGCCGGGGTTGAAGCCTGCGGCATTCTTAACGCGGTATTTTTTGTCATCGAGTTTTTCAAGAGCCTGGGTCTTAGCCTTGGAGGAAGCGGAGATCTTCACACCGATGCTGTCGCCCCATACGCCGGGGTTCTTAGCGGTGAAAACGAGATCGCCGAGCTGTGCGGAAGCACACTTGGCGCTTGCGGGAGCAACGCGGGCGATATAGCAGCGGGCGCCGCCGTTGAGGAAGAAATGCTCAACCGCATAAGCGAGGAAACGGTACTCACCGAATTCATTCTCGGAGAGGAAGCCGCCGTAGGTGCGCTTGAAGTCTGCAAAATTGGTAACGAGCTGCGGAACGCCGCTGATCGGGCCCTTTTCAGCGAGACCGACAAAACCTGCGGTACTGGTACCGACACCTTCCATCGGCTTTCCGCCGGATTCAAATTCTTCGACATAGACGCCGGGAGACAGATATTCAGCCATAAGATCGGTTTTCCATCGCGGGGGATGAAAAACTTTCCCTCCTTTGGTTTAAGTTTTCACGCGGCTGCGTGATGTTTACAGTTATATTATATAGGATGATTATAAACGGGATTCTATACAAATCTATATACAAATGAAGAGATACAGCCTTTTTTGCAGGGAATTCCGCCGCCTGCGGGCGGCGGGCAGGGGTAGAAGGGGGAAAGGACCATCCCACGGGAACCCCCAAAGCTCGCTTTGCTCACTTCGGGGAACCCCTACCGCGCCGAAGTTCCTTTCCCCCTTCTACCCCTGCACCCCCTCAACCCCCAATCTCCTTGGCTGAGCGGATTCTGCGCTTCGCTCACTACAGCCATATAGTAAATAACGCGCCGGAAGATTCTGCTTTGCAAAATCTTCCGGCGCGAAAATTGCTTTGAGAAGGATGGCAATTCGCCTGCGGGCGGGAGCGGAGGTCATTCGGGGATGCCGTTTTCTTCGCCGTCATCTTCGTCCCCGCTGTCTTCTTCGCCGGAGGCGGATGCGGGGCGATGGGCGGTCTGAGGGTCTTCCGTGTGCTCGCCGAAGAGCAGCTTCTGCAGCTCTTCCGAATCCGTTCCGTTCAGCTTCCGGCGGGTCTGGCGCAGGTTTTTCAGGAATTTCATCTCCATGGTTTTCTTATCCAGGATGATTTTCTCCATCGCCTGTGTCTCGTGATGCGGCGCCTCATCCCGACGCATCTGCTGCAGCTGCTTCTCATTTTTTGGCAGATCCAGAAACGGCATCGTTTTGTTGAAACGATCCAGATCGTGCCGGCGGGCGTGCTCGCGGAGCTTTTTCAGTATCTTTTTCTCCGGCGTCTTCGCTTTTGTCCGGTAGGCAAAGGCGCTTTCCGCCGGCTTCGCCGCATTGGTGAACAGCTCCCCGCCGTTTCCGTGATGCTTTTTCCGGCGGGATCCCTCCACCTGCTTGGAGGCATTCTCCAGCGTGGGGCTGTCGTGCCGTCTCTGTGCCGATCCGGCAACGGTGATGTCTCCTTTTTTGTCCGCACCCACGGAGAGATTGCTGTAGGAATTGCTCATGGAGAACATCTCTTTCGCCTCGCCGCGCTGTTCTTTCTCGGCGGGATGCGCCGCGTATCCGCGGATCGGTTTCGCGTACGTCTCCCGGTCATGCGGGGATTTTTCGTGCACCTGCGCCTCGGAGGAGGAATTCAGCTGCTTCTCCCGTTTCAGATATTCCCGGTCCATGCGCCCTCCTCAGTTGTCCAGATAGTAGAAATATTCTCCCGCTTCCGCCCGGGTGAATGATTTGCCGCTCTTGGCGAATTCGTTTTTCAAAGCGGCGACGATATGCTTCATCTCGATGGTGTCCTCTCCTGCCGCGGCGGCGAGAAATGCGCTGTGCAGGGCGATATTTTTGATATTCGAGCCGGACAGCTCAAAATTCTCCACCAGATAATCCAGATCCAGTTTCCCCAGCGGTGCGTCGGCGGGGAACGCCTTCTGCCAGATCTCCGCCCGCTGCTGCGCTCCGGGGAAGGGAAATTCAATGAGAAACTTCATGCGGCGTTTGAACGCCTCGTCAAAGTTCTGGACAAAGTTGGTGGCGAGGATGGCGATGCCGTTGTATTCTTCGATCTTCTGCAGCAGAAAGGCGGCTTCCATGTTGCTGTATTTGTCGTTTGCATCCTTCACCTCGGTGCGCTTTCCGAAGAGCACGTCCGCCTCATCGAAGAAGAGCACCACGCGGCTTTTTTTCGCGTTTTCGAAGATCTCCTGCAGATTCTTTTCCGTTTCGCCGATGTATTTGCTGACGACGGAGGCAAGATTGACTTTGTACAGCTCCAGTCCCAGTTCGTGCGCCATCACCTGCGCCGCCATGGTCTTGCCCGTACCGGGCGGTCCGGTGAAGATCATGGATGCGCCCCGTCCGTAGGGGAGCTTGGCGCCGAAATTCCATTTTTCATACACCGTGCAGCCGAAGCGGACGTAATCACAGGCGGTGCGGAGCAGTTTTTTGCTGTGAGGCGGCAGAACAAGATCATCCCAGCCGAATGCGCAGTTCACGCGCACCGCCCGATTGCCCATGGAGGAGCCGACGGAGGCGTAGCAGCCACGCTTGATGTCGGCGGCGGTGAGGGGCGCGTCGCCGACGCACTTCAGTGCCGCGAAGCGGAACGCTTTATCTATCGCTCCCGGCGGCAGGCTGAATTCCATGGCGATCTCTCTGAAATCAATGCCGGACTCAACGGAGTACGCGGCGCTTTTCCGCTCCCAGATTACGCTCTGCTCCGCCACGGAGGGCAGCGGAACGGCGACGGAGATCAGATCCGCATCCGCATCATCTGCGGTGAGCGGCGACTGCGTGAGCAGAATCACCAGCCCGATTTCTCCTGCAAGTGCCGTCATGCAGGTTTCATATGCGCTCATCTCGCCGGAGCCCTCCGGAATCAGCACCGGAAAGGTGCCCGAGAGCGCCAGCAGAGCGGCGATTTCCTCCGGCGGGACGGAGCGTACCGCCCAATCGGACAGCACGGCGAACGCCATGCCGCAGTGGGATGCGGCATCCGCCAGCACGGTCTTTCTGCCGGAGCCGGGCGTTCCGTGGATGTTCAGAATTACCGCACGCACATCCGTGTCCGTCTCCAATGCCCGGATGGCAGTCTGCAGTGCCGGCGCGGCATAGGCATCCGGCGGAGCCGCTTCGGGCAGGGGCGTGAGATATTTCTGCGGTACGGTGCCGTTTAACAGATAGGCGAAAACGGATGCTTTCAGCGTCATAGATGCGCAGAACACGGGGGACGTGCCGTCAAAAAGCCGGTGAAGCAGTCCCTCTTCCGTGAAAAATGCGGCGCAGTCCGCAACGCGGTCTTCTCCGAGGATCAGCGTGCACAGTGCCTGCGGCGATACGGTACCGACGGGCGTGCCGAATGCTTCGGCAATCAGCGCGGCGCATGCCGCGTCCGTCCGGACGGCGAATCCGAATGCGATCGCCATCCGCTCAAAATCGCCGCAGCCGAAGACGGAAAACAGCGCGTGCAGAGGCGTCGCCGTATCCGCCTGCAGGGAGGCGGCGAGCGTTTCCGCCCCGGCGGAGGAGTAACCGCTCTCCGCAAAATCCTGCAGATACCGGCGTACCGCATCCGTCAGGCGCGAGTAGGATTTGTTCATAGAACCACCTTATGTGCGGTTTTCGGAGAAGCAGGCGAGAAATTCCTTTCTCAGCCATTTGCTCGGCTCGATGCCCAGCTCCTCTCCGATCAGCGCGCAGTATTTGTCATAATGCCCTTTCGCCTTGTTCGGATATCCCATGGCGATGTGGCAGTACAGAATTTCTCTGACGATCCGTTCGGAATAGGGATCGATTTCCGCGGCGTTCTGCAGAAAGACCAGCTCTTTGGCGTAGGATCCCCCTGCGTGGCAGTGGGCGGCAAGCATAAGGCATCCGTCCACAAACGCCCGGTCATAGTATTCCCGGAGATTGTTCGCCCAGCCGCAGTCCAGATTGGCGAGATATTTTCCCCAGTATCCGGAAAAAAGCGCCGCATGCGCCAGAACCTCACTGAGATTGTTCTCGCTCACCGCTTTGCAGACGGAGATGATCTCCTCCGAATCGTCACCGATGAGGGAGGTGTCCAGCGCATAGCATTTGTTCCGGTAGGAGATGAAATCCCGGAAAACGGGGTCCCGGAACTCCCTCCGCAGACTGTAGATGATGTTGTGCAGCATGGCGACAGCGCTCTCCGGCATGGACTGATGCCACAGTGCGTCCATCAGATGATCCCGGTCCAGCGGTTTTCCGTCCCGCTCCAGCATGAACGCCATGAATTCGCAGGCTTTTTTCGTGCGCCAGGGGATGTCCCGCTTTTCCGCGGACAGCGTCACGGTGAAATTGCCGAAGCGGCGTACGCGGATGGGCTTTTCTCTGGGGGAAATATTCTGGCGGAGCACCCTTTCCATCTGTGCCTGATGCTCCGGATACAGAAAGGGCAGGGGATGCCCGTTTTCCCGCAGATACGCCGTGAAGCGGCAGATGTTCGCCGTGTACAGCGGCGGATTCTTATCGAATTTCAGAATGCCGTTGTAGAGTCCGCGCCAGACGCTGTACAGATTTTCCTTGCCGAACATACTGTCCGCCATATTGAATGCCCGCTCCATGGCGGGATATTCGCCTTTATAATAGTAATATTGCCCGAGAATGCCCAGCGCGGAGGCGTCCGACGGCATTCTGTACCGCTCGATGATGTCGGCGCAGTAGCCGATCAGCTCGAATTCCCGGTTCTCGATGAGGCTGCCGCCGCATCGGATCAGCAGGCTTTCCGCCGTGTCGGCGTCGCCCCATTCCTCAAGCAGGGAGAGCGCATCCGCCATGCGGTTGTTCTCCGCATAGTACCGGACGGCGGCATCCGTAAGCTGGCGGCGCTCCGATGCAGAGAGCAGACCGGCAAGCGCCTGCCGGACCGCCGGGACATAGACGGGATATTCCTCCGTATTGTCCGGCAGTACCAGAATCCCGTGGGAGTGCAGGTATGAAAGCTCCTCCCCGCCGGTGTTCCGATGCAGAACCGCCCGGCACATCTCCCTGTCGCACCGGCGGAGGAATGCCGTCTGGCGGATATATGCCGCGAGGGAATCGTCCAGCGTGTCCAGAATATTGTAGGCGATATAGCTGCGCAGATGGGAACGCTCGGCGGCGGAGGCGAGATGCAGCTCTTTCTCCCGTCCCCGGGGGATCTCTTTCAGGATCATCGCCTCAGCGGCGGGCCATCCGCCGGCAAAGGTGTGGAGCGCTTCTGCTGCCGCAGGCAGCGGAATGCCGGAGGCGGTGTTCAGCACTGCGCAGTCCGGCGGGAGCTGGCGGCTGATGTGCATCGCCGTTTCCTCTGCGGTGAACAGAAGCGCGTCCGTGCCAAGCTCCCGGCAGTTGTCGCCGAGGATCCAGCGGACGAGGAAGCTGGGCACTTCCCGTGCAGCCAGCGCAGCCCGGTAACTGCCGCTTACGGCAGAAGCGATGATGCTTTCCAGAATCCGCCTTGCGGCGGGAGCTGTGACTGCGTCCAGCGCGTCGATCAGCAGCGAGAAGCCGCCTGAGGCGGCGGTTTTCACGAAATGCGCCGTGATCTCCCGCACGGACACGTCACGGTTGTCCGGAAGAGATTCTCCCGCGGCAGCGGCAAGAGCAGCGCAGAGATGCGCCGCAAGGTATTCTTCGTCGTTATCCTCCGTACGCAGGGACAGATATACCGCCGGGGCACCCCAATCCTGTGCCTGCTGGGCGAGGAACACGGTTTTGCCCATACCGGCACATCCGTGTACCAGTATAAGAGGAGAATGTCCGACGCGGCGTTCGCGGCGGACATATCCTGTGCTCGGTATAGCGGCGGAAACGCTTTCCGCCGGCATGTAATAATCACGCAGATGCATAGTTTATACTCAGCCGCCCAGCGCAGAGATGATTGCCTGCTTGGTGGCTTTCTGGGGATCCAGACCCATGGCTGTAAGAATTTCCGTACGGACGGATTCCTCCGCCTGATGGATATTTTCCGCACGTTTTTCGCACAGGGCAGCAAAGATGCTGTCCTTGTGCTGCTCCACCTGGCTTTCCGCCGCGATGGGACCGTTGCTGCCGATGCCCAGACGTGCTATGGCGATGTTGGCGGCTTCGCCGTCGGTGACCTTGTTGCCTGTTTCCGCCTTGATAGACTGGGTTTTTCGGTCGATGTATTCTTTGACGGTTGTGTTTTTGTTCAGTGCGGCGCTCTTCTTCTCGCTTGCCTTTTTGGCGATTTTGGATGCCGTTCCCACCACGTTTGCGATCGCACCTGCAAAGGTGGAGATCAGCTTGCCGACATTCAGTCCGCCGAGTCCGAGACCGCCGCCGACGATGCTGGCTGCGCCTGCCGTCAGGCTGGACAGATTGCCCAGCGTATCCCACAGCCCCTCTTTGCGCTTGCCCGCCGCGGCACGGCTGCCCATACCGGCGGCGTATTTTTTCGCCTTGGCGCTGTTGCGTGCCTGGCGTTCCTTATCGTAATTCTTCAGATCCGCTTCGGTGGCGTTCTCGCCCAGCTTGCCGCGGGCGGCGCTTTTGTTCTTTTTGGAATCCGCCAGAGCTGCATCGGTGACGCCCTGGCTCATGGTGTTCATTTTGTTTCTGCCCTGACGGGATCTTTCCGCGGTGTAGGAGCTGCCCACAAGGGAGCTGAGTGCTCCGATGGAGTCCAGCGCGCCGGAAACAACGTTGCCGATGTTGCCGGACTGCTTGCTTCCGCCTGCCAGCGCACCGATGCCGGAGCCTGCGGTGGTGATGCTGGCGGCAGTGCCGAACAGACCGCCGATGCTCTCAAAAGTACCGGCGATGGCGCCTGCCTTGTTGCCGTTCCGGGCATTGCGGATCGTTCCGTAGGTGCTGCGCGCCGTGTCGTATGCATTGAACACGGTGCTGATGCCGCCGCTGGCAACGCTGAATGCATCGCCGAAGCCGTGGTCGTCAATACTTTCATCGGTAGCCAGACCGTCGGCGATTATGTTGCCCACGTCACTGATGTGTCCCAGCGATGTGCCGCCGATCTCGGAGAGGGTATCCATTTTTTCCATGAAGCTGCTGCCGGAGTGTCCTGCCTGCAGTGCCGCGCGGGGGGCAAAGGACTCCTGCGGTGCGGTACCGGTGGTGCCGGTAGTGCCGGTGGTGCCCTGTGCACCCTGCTTGGGGGCAAATTTCTGACGTACCTTTTCCAGATCAGCCTTGTCTTTTTCTTTTCTGGCCTTGTGTGCGTCTACATAATGCTCTTTCAGATATTTGCCGCGTGCGTCGCCGGAGGCGGGAATGCCGTTTTTGATCTTGTCCGCTTCGGTTTCTTCCTTCTGATCTTCCTGCGGATCCTTTTTTGTATCCTCGGGAGTCACAGGTTTGGGGGCATCCTTCTGGGTATCATTGCTGCCCGCATCCTGCTGTTTGAGCGTCTGCTCTTCCTTTTTTTCGATTTCTTCTTTCTTCTTCTGCAGTTCCTGCGGCTTTTTTTCGGTATTCATATGTCGTGCCCCTTTCGTTACTGAATAAGATCAATGCCCTGCTGTATCAGCGCATCGGCGGGGGTGGTTCCGTTTACAACGGGATCCAGCGTTTCCATGATCTGCGGTACGGTTTTCATGATGATCGCCATGGTTTTGCCCAGCAGAGTCGTAACCGTTCCCACATCCATTTCGCGGTCGAAGACGAATGCGTGGTTATAGAAGATCATGCCGCTTTCATAGAACACAGCCGTATTGCCCAGAATCATGAACTCGTTCAGGCGTGCGATGATCTTTTCCGCTTCGGCGATCCGCTCTGCGGGAACGCCGCTGTACATGGATACCATGATCTGCATCTGTTCCGTTTCCTCAAGAATGTGCTCGACAGTGAAGCGGAATGCCACATTCTCATATCCGTCCTGCGGCAGCGCGGGGATCATGCTGAGCGCGGGTTTGCCCCCGTTCTCCTCTACTGCAACGGAGCGGATGCTGCCGTCCTCGGCAAGTTCACGGAGAAGATTTTCCATGAATACAAGATATTCTTTTTCCCAGATTTCAGCCATAAGAACACATTCCTTTCCAGCATGCTCACCGTGCCAGATATCCGAAATCGTCATCGGTGAGGAGCTTTCCGTATTTTGAAAAATTGAGTTTGATTGCCTCGATAATGTGGCAGTTGCGTATGCCGGCGCCCTCAGCGGCGGCGATGTACGCGGCGTTGGTGAAGATTTCCTTGATGTTGCTGCCCGTCAGCTCGAAATTCTCCGCGAAGAAATCGTAGTCGATCTCCTCGTCAAAGCGTGCGGTGGGCGGCGCGATTTTCTTCCACAGCATCAGCCGGACATCCGGTGTGGGGAAGACGAAATTGATCATGAATTTGATGCGGCGCTTGAAGGCGTCGTCGATGTTGTTCACATAGTTGGTGGCGAGGATCGTGATGCCCTCATAATCCTCCAGCTTCTGGAGCAGAAAGGCAGTGTCCGCGTTGGCGTAGCGGTCATTGGAATCCTTGACCTCGCTCCGCTTGGCGAACATGGAATCGGCTTCGTCGAAGAACAGCATGGCGTTGATGTTTTTCGCCCGGTTGAAGAGATCGGAGATGTTCTTCTGCGTCTCGCCGATGTATTTGCTCACCAGCTGGGACAGATCGATCCGGTAGAGATCGATACCCAACTCGTTCGCCATGACCTGCACCGCCATGGTTTTTCCCGTGCCGGGGGATCCGTAGAACAGGGCGCACAGACCGTTGCCGTAGGGGGATTTTTTGCGGAAGCCCCATTCCTCGCCGACCACGCGGCGGTAGCGCACCTGATCGCAGATCATTTTCATTTTCCGCTTCTGGTCCTCGCTGACAACCAGATCGTCCCAGGTGAAGACCGCGTTGATCAGCGTGGCGTACAAGCCCAGCTGAGAGCGGGAGTGCTGGCGGATGGCATCCTTCAGGATATCTTTTGTGATCGGTGTCCCGCGGAAGCGGGATGCGGCGCGCGCCGTATGCAGAACCCGCTGCAGATCCCGGGGCGTCAGAATATACTGGCTGGCGCAGATGTCCAGCGAGATCTCCGGCGAGAATTCTTCCGGTTTTGCGAAGCTGTTCCAGAACAGCTTTCGCTCCTCCGCCGTGAGCATGGGCAATTCCAGACTGTCCGTCAGCGCATCGGTCACGGCGAATCGCTGGTCCCGCTCTTGTGTGATCCAGAAGATGAAGCGGAACAGACGGGTGATATACACCGCCGCATGATCCATGCGGGCTTCAAAGGAATCGTGGGTGACTTCCTTTTCCTCCTCCGTTTCGCCGGGCTTCTTCCCGGGAAAGAGGAAGCAGGGGATCGCACCGCTCAGCGTGCATTCCAGACAGATCGTATCCAGCCAGCGGGTGATGTCCCGCTCTTCCAGTACGGTCAGCCTCTGCAGATCCACACAGAGAAGCGGGAGCTTTACGGAAGCGGCGGCATGCGCGGCGACAAACCGTCTGCCGATCCCCTCGGGACCGAAGAGGTTGAGCACAGCGCAGGGACCGCTGTCCCGGAAGGCGTTTTTCATAAAGAATTCCTGCGCCGCGGCAAAGGAGTCGGCGCGTACCGGCACCGTCACCTCCGGCAGGGAATACAGCTCCGCGTATCCCGCAAGGGAAGCATCCATGTCGGCTTTGCCGAGAATATAGGCAGCAGCCCGGGGATGAATCACCAGTTTTTCCGCCGCGGCGTTCCTCTCCGGGGGAGCAGCTGTGGGAATGGTGAGAAAACGCACCAGCGGGGACGTCCCGTCCAACACCCGCACGGCGGATGGGGGATTGATCCCGAACAGCAGCCGGAACAGCCGCACAGCCATCCAGCGGGTGGGCTGTGTGTCGGAGGAACTGTTGTGCAGATAGGTATATACGCCCTCATATTTTCTGTCGTAAGCGGGGGCGAACGCCAGAAGCAGCGCGAACCGCTCAAAATCGTCCAGTGCGAATTTGGCGGAAACGGTTTCAAACGGGAGCGGAAGATCACCGCGCAGCGTCTGCCGCGTGCGGCATTCCACATGGAAAAATGCGTTTTCCACCTGTTCCCGCGCTTCGGGAGTCAGGCAGTCCTCAGCCCCTCCGTCCGGTGTGAGAATGGAAAACAGATCGGAGGAGGAGACGGACAGACCGTGGCAGAAGCCCACCGTTTCTCTTGCCGGGATATCCCCGCCGCTCAGCCCTTTTGCGGCGCAGGCAACGGTGAAGCAAAGATCCAGAAACTGCATCCGCTCGGTGATGTATTCCTGTGCAGAGCGATAGGGCTGTATGTACAGGGAGGAATCAAAGCGGGAATTGTACAATTCTTCAATCAGCATACGGACTTACCCACTCAGCCGAAGTAGCGGAAGAGGAGCAGGGAGGTGTCCGCTTCCAGCTCGGCATTGCCGCGGAAGCCATCCAGCATATGCTCCAGCAGTTCCGTCATGGCTTTCAGATCATATTCTCTGGCGGCGATCATGTTGATGCCGGACTGTACGTAGGCATTGGTGAATTCCAGACCGTTTTCGTTCTTCATCTTCGGTACGCCGCCGGACATGAGCAGGATCGTGTTGCCCTGAGAGAGACGGCGGGTATCCTGCGTGAAGGAGACGCCGGGCATCTCGCCCAGAAGGAAGCCTGCGGGACGGGAATCAAAGGCGAAGCCGGCACCGGTTTCCTTGAGAAGCATGGGCGGCATGCCCGCATTCACATACTTCATGACACCGGATTTCAGATCGATCTGCGCGATCTGCGCGGCGACGGTCAGTTCTCTGTTGTCCCCTCTGTTTTGTGCCAGCTGATTGTTTGTTTCCATGGCGATGCGGTAGGGCTGATAGCCCATCCGTGCGAAACAGCGGATGTTGGTGGCGGCGAGCATGGCGCTGAGCATGGAAGCAAGGCTTCTGCCGCTTGCCTCGCCGATCACGAGGAAGAGATGATTTTCATCGGTGAAGAAGCAGTCGCAGAAACTGCTCTTGTTGAATACCGTGTTCTTCATGCTGGCGTACATCTCAAAATCCGTCCGGTCGGGGAACGCGGGATAGCTGAGACAGCCGGAGAGGGATGCGCGGATGTTGGCGGCCACGTCCAGATCAGCGCGCATGCGCTCTTTTTCCGCCGTGGTTTTTTCCAGATTCACCGTGTAATCCAGAATGGATTTTGCCATACTGCTGAAATCCTCGGACATCTGCTCGATCTCGTCGTTGGTCTTTTTCGGAATGTAGGGTTTGTAATCCAGATTATCCGTATTGCGGACAAAATTGTTCATCTGCGTGGACAGCTCTCTGACCGGCGCCACCACGCGGCTGCGGAAATAAATGATGAAGATCACGGCGAATACCGTAATCAGCGCAAAGATCAACGATACGGTGATCACCGTCTGGCGCAGAATGCTCGCCATCAGATCGGTCATGTCGATGTCCACACCGATCCAGCCGACGGGATTTCCGTCCGAGCCGCACAGGGGCACCATAACTGTCAGAAGCCAGCCGAATTCGGTTTCGGTGATCACGTCGCTTTTGATGGATACGTTGTTTTCGTAGAGATACCGGCAGGGCTCAAACATGTCGCCCTCACCGGAGTGATCGCCCAGCGCGCTGAACAGGGAGGGATCCTCCCCCTCGATCATAACGTCGAAGAGATAGATACTGTCGTTGACCATATTGCCCGCCTCGTCGAAGCAGGGGAGGGAAACGTACAGATAGCTGAGGGCATTCGCCCGTTTAACGCCGGTGAGAAGCTGATAGGTTTTGTCATATGTCTCGTCGGCTCCGTTTTTCAGCCAGCCGTCAATACAGCTCGGGTCAATAATGTCGGCGGCAATCTTGCCGGCACTTTCACCGATGGAATTGTAATCGTTCAGCACGGATTCGTATCTGGTTCTGTAGGTGACAAATCCGATAGCAGCCATGACGATGACGAGAAGAATCATAAACATCAGGGTAATTTTGGTGCTGAGATTACCGCGCTTTTTTTTGTTTGCCATGCCGACAACTCCGTTCTATACAATCTGTCCCGGATGGGGGTTATTCTGTCGCTTCACCGCTCATGATCCTGTCGCAGAGATAGAGATACTCCTTTGCGGCGCGGTCACTGCGGTCGCTTTTGATGATTTCGATAAAATGGGAGCGTGCCGCCGCGTACTGCTTCTCCCCGAACAGGGCGATGCCCGTTTCAAAGAAGAGCTTGCTGCGGCGCTTGGAGAGTTTGATCTCCAGGGGATCGCCGTCAAAGACGTCGTATACAGCCGTGCCGTCCCCCATGATATTGCCAAGCGAGCGGCTGTTGAATTTTGTGAAGAAATCGGGGATCTGCTTCACGGCATCCTCACTGATGAGGATGTGGGCGCTGTATCTGCCGGCGGCGGTCTGCAGCTTCCGGGCGCTGTCCGTGCTCTCGGAAATGGTCAGCGGCGTGCGCCAGCTGCCGTAGCCGACCTGATCCGTATAGACGGTGCCGTAATGCAGTCCGACGGTGAAATTCTGAAAAGAGAAATGTTCGTTTGTATTGCCGGCGATCCGCTGGCAGACGGAGACGGAACTCATCAGTGCGTCCTCGCAGCTGCCCTCAAATACGGCAGTGATGCCGCTGTGGGATACGCCCACCAGCTTGCCGCCGTATTCCTCCGTCGCCGGTCCGATATACTGCAGAAGATCATTCACATAGCGGAAGAGTCCCTCGCCGCTGGTCTTCGGCACAAGCTCGGCGAGATCGATGGCGTTCATGCTGACAACAGCCGCCATGACCTCCTTTGAGGTGTTTCTATCAGCATTTTTTCCCAGAAACATGGATCCGTTCCTTTCTGTACCCTCAGGGTAGTTGGATATTGGTCGTGCCGGGATTGGTGATCTGAATGACGCCGCCCCAGCTGCACATCAGTTTGCAGGTGTTGTTGAGCGCAGGCTGCCCTGCGATCAGTACGGTAGGGGAACCGGGTGCCCAGGGACCGGGGATCACCGGCACGCAGGGACAGGGAGTGAGCACACCCGCCGCCGCGGAAGTCGCCGAGGCGACCGTCGGATTGGACAGGGATGTGCACATGCCGAAGGGCATGATGTTCACCATCGGCTTGTTGTCCATGATGTTGGCGATGGGCATGGTGGTGACGACCCGGTTGGTCGGCAGAACGGTGAGAACGGACGGAGCCATTCCGAATGAGCACATGAGCTGTGCTCCTCCACATACAGCGAATCCCATAGATGATCCTTTCGGGGGTTCAGATTTCCGCTTTGACGCGGCTTCCCGCGCTGAGCGTGATGGTGCACCCGCCGCCGTCAGGCGTATCCCTGCGGCAGAGGAATGCCGTTTCCCTTGCGGGAACGTTTTTGAGGGGCACGAAGAATGTGCCTCTTTCATCGGCGCAGCTTTCGCTGAGCGGGTAGATCAGCGTGCCGATCTTTGCATGATCCTGTGTGAGCGGTGCGGCGAGAAGATATTCCGATCTTCCCTCCGGTGATGCCCGGTATACGCGCACGAACTCTTCTTCCTCACCGGAACAGATGCAGAAGAGCTTGCCCTCAATGTCGATCCCGTCGGGATGATAGATGCCGATGCGGCTCTCGCCGCGTCTGGCATCGGCGAGCAGCTTGTAGGAGAGCGCCCGGTCATCCGCCCGCACGAAGATCCGCGCGTGAGGCGCGCAGGTGCCCTCGATACATGCCGTATCGGAGGCAAGAGGGGCATTTCTGCCCGGCGTGAGCCGGATCTTGATATTCGGACAGCTGCCCGGCTCGATTTTGCAGATGCAGGCGTTTCTGTTGTAGAATCCGCCTTCGGCATATACCGTGTGTTCCCCTGCGGGAAGATCCACGAATACGTGCCAGCCTTCGGCTTTGCGGATCGGAGGCTTTGCCCCCTCGATCCAGACGCGGGCGTTGCTGCCCGTGATCACACGGTCCGTGAAATCGTCCACGGCACTGACCACAAGGGACACGGTGCGCACGTGCCGGGACGTGCATACGCCAAGTTTATCCATGATCCGTGTACCTCCTGTGCATCAGTCTTTCTTTTCTTCCAGCGTGAAATCCGCTGTGGTGACTCTCGTGATGTCGGTTACGGTCAGGGAGTCGATCTCCACCGGGTAGACCTTGTAGAACAGCGAGAGTTTGTACGGTGTTTCGGGGATGTTCCAGATCCGCGTTTTTTCCTCGGCTTCCAGATCCAGAAATTCAATGCGGGGGATGTGGGTGATCTCCCCGGCGGATTTGCCCAGCAGATCGCCCTTGAGGGTGGCGCGGCTCTGGAGCAGCTGCATCGTTCTGCCGAGGATTTTTGCCTCCTCCAGCGTGCGGAATTTGATATCGCTCATGGAGTAGGCGGTGATCATGTAATAGAGATCCACAAACAGCGGCGGATTGCGCAGCTTTGATGCGCCGACGGGAATGCGGTCCGGCTGTACGATGTCGGTGTTCCGCTTGATGTCGTACAGATAGATGCCGAGTGCCAGATCGCCCTTGTCGCTGGGATGCGCCATGCCGATTCCTTCGCTGTTCTGGATGATGTCGGGCACCATGCCCTCTTTCAGGATCCGGATGATCGCTTCGCTGATATCGGATATAATTCCGTAGCCTGCCATGTTATTCCTCCGTGCCTGCCGCAGTTTCTGTGTCCGCGGGCTTTTCCTCCGGCTTTTCCTCGGGTGTCTGTGCAGGTTCTTCCTCGGGGGCGGGAGCGATCCAGACACCGTTTTCAAAGATGCCTTCCTGCAGGACGGTGCCGTCCTCATTGTACAGAGTACCGATGCCGTGGAACACGCCATCGGCGAACTCACCCTTGTACAGAAGGAATTTCCGGATGGAATCGTACAGAATGCCCGTGCCGTGATATTTGTTTGCGGCGAATGTGCCTTCGTAGATCAGGTGATCCGTCACGCAGTCGCGCAGATAGCCGGTGCCGTCATACAGACCGTCTCTCACATCTCCCTGATAGAAAATCGTGCCGTCTGTGTAGTAGATTGTGGTAAATCCGTTGATGACAAATCCGGCGCGGAACGTGCCGCTGTGGATGATTTCACCCTTGCCATTGTAGAATACGCCCTCCCCGTCGGGTTTGCCGGCGGCGAGATTGCCCTCGTAGATGAGATTGCCGTTTTCGTACAGCTTGCCCGTGCCTTCGTACAGACCGGCGATGAATCCGCCCTCGTACAGCAGATTCTGTCCATCATACAGCACACCTTCGCCGTGATACTGACCGGCGGCGAATCCGCCTGCATAGATGGGGCTGATGCCGTCCGCGGCGTAGATTGTGCCCTCACCGTGGTAGCTGCCCTGGGCAAATCCGCCCTTATAGGCGAGCGTGATGCCGTCTGCGGCATAAACCGTGCCCTCGCCGTGGTAGACGCCCTGAGAGAATCCGCCTTCGTACAGCATGATGCCGTCCGCGGTGTATTCCACACCGTCGCCGTGGCGCAGATTATCCTTGAATCCGCCTTCGTAGAGGACTTTGCCGCCCGCGGAGTAGAGCTTGCCCTCGCCGTTGTAGCGGCCTTCGGCGAAATCACCGGCATAGAGAAGCACGCCGGCGGCGTACATCCTGCCGCTTCCGCTGAATACGCCTTCCTTGAATTCGCCCTCATACACCAGCTTGCCCGCCGTGTTGTACAGCTTGCCCGTGCCGCTGTAGAGACCGTCTTCAATCTCACCTACATACAGCAGAGATCCGTCGGTGTTGAATTCCGTGGTGGAGCCGGTGATCACATGGCTGTCGCCGATGGTGCCGGAGGCAAGAATATTGCCGTTCTCATCGTAGAACGTGCCGCTTCCCTGGGGCGTACCCATGGAGAAGGAGCCGACGTAGAAGATTTTTCCGTTTGTGTACAGCGTGCCTTCTCCGTTGTAGAGATTGTCCGTGAACGCACCCTCATAGAGAATCACGCCGCCGTCGTAGAGTTTTCCCGTGCCGTTGTACTGACCCAGGGAGAATTCGCCGACGTATTTGGTATTGCCGTTTTCATAGGATTTGCCGCTTCCGCTGAAGACTCCGTTTTCAAATCCGCCCTCATACAGAAGCTGACCGTTCGTATCATACAGCTGACCGGAACCGCTGTATTTGCGGTCTGTCACGGAGCCGAGATATTTCAGTTTTCCGTTGTCGTGGAAGAGCGTCACGCTGCCCGTGACCACCTCGCCGCCGGCGACTTCGCCGGTGGAGAGGATCTTGCCGCTCTCATCATAGAACGTGCCCGTCCCCTGAGGCTCGCCCAGGGAGAATCCGCCGGAGTAATACAGCTTGCCGTTTTTGTACAGGAGACCGTTTCCGCTGTAGACGCCGTCGGTGAACGTGCCGTTGTACAGGATCGTTCCGTTTTCATACAGCACACCCGCGCCGCTGTACACGCCGCCGGAGAATCCGCCCTCGTAGAGGAGCCTGCCGCTCTCATCGTGGAGCTTGCCGGAGCCGTTGTATTTGCCGGCGGAGAAATCGCCCGCGTAGCGGACCGTGCCGTTTTCATAATACTCCGTGCCGCTTCCCTCATAGAGATTGGCGGCAAAGGTGCCGATATACTGCGTATTGCCGTTTTTGTGATAGAGCGTGCCGCTGCCGGAATACTCGTTGGCGGCGAATTCGCCCGTGTAGACCAGATTGCCGTCGTAATCGTACAGCGTGCCGCTGCCGGTGACAAATCCGTCCGCAAGGGATCCCTCAAAGAGGAGATCCTGCAGATCCGCTGTGCCGTACAGCTGTACTTTGCCGCTGTAGCCGTCCGCCTTTTCGCTGTGTACCCACATGGCTTTGGTGAGATATCTTCCCTCAAACCAGGGCCAGCCGAGGCGGATGATGAGAGCCGCCGCCAGCAGCGCCAGAATCAGAAGGGCATAGACGAGCTTTTTGGCGACGTATTTGTCTCCGATCAGGAAATACTGCTTGATGGAGGTGGGCTTCGCCGTGAGGCCCTTGACTCCCTGCTTCACGTCGGAGGCAACCTTGGATGCGATATTCTGAGGGTTCAGCTTTCTTGTGATTTTCCGCACGAACATGGCGATCGGTGCGACGAAAATGCGTTCGCATTTTTTGAAGAAAAGCATGAACGCTGACCATACATTAAAATTCATACAGGTTCCCCGATGTTTTACTTGATTTCTACGGTTCCGATCCGCTCAAAATTGACGTGGCGGGTGCCGCTTTCTTTGATCTTCCCGATGGAGAAGATCAGGTACGCCGCGGCGGCGAGGAGAAGCAGGACCGTCAGCACCTTCTTCAGCACTGCCCCCAGCTTCTTGATTTTCTCCCACAGGGTGAACCAGACGGAGTTTTCCGCGGCTGTTTTCGCCTCGCCGGATACAGCCGTCATCATCATGGTGTGATAGGCGCTGTACAGCCCGATCAGATCACAGGACTGCGTGAGCGCGGGCAGATCATCCAGGAAAGCGGATACCTCCGCCGAGGAATAATCCGCCGCTTCCTTTGCGAAGATGAAGCGGAGCAGCCCGGCGACCTGCTTCATGGCGTCCTCGCGGGTGCAGGCGTCTGCGTTTTCAATATCCTCAATGGGATAATTGAAATGCAGCGTCATGTCGCTGTCCACGATAACCGTCTCCGGCGTGCAGCATTTCATGAGGAAATAATCGGGCACTTCCTGCAGGATCATCCGCTCCAGGATCCGCCGGGCAAGCTCCAGCTTTTCGGAAAGCGAGAGGCTTTCCGTGCCGATCTTGTCCCGCAGGGAGATCCCCTGGGTGTATTTCATAACGATGCAGAGAAGATCCTCGAATATGAAATGCTCAATGAAATCACTGAAAGCACTGATCGCATCCGCATCCGTCAGGCGGGGGATGATCGCGGGGAAAAGACTCTTGTCGCGGATCGCCAGGATCCGGCAGAGCCCTCCTTCCGCGTTGTTGCGGCATATGTAGCTTTCCGAAATATCACTGATCTCCTTGACGTAGGAGACGGGATATTCGTGCTCGAATGTATGGATGACCAAAGTGCATCCCCCTTTCAGGACTGAATCAGTTTCTTACAACGACCATAATCGACGCTTTGATTTCGGGATACGCCGCACTCTGTGCGACGATTTCGTATACGCCTTCGGTGTTCGGCGCAACGTACATGCCGTTCTGATCGATCTCGCCGCCGTTTTCGGAGGAGACGGACCAGCGGACGGTCTTGTTTGTCATATTGGCGCAGACAGCGTCCAGATATTTGCTCTCTCTGGGCTTGATCACAAGGGAGCTGGGCTTGATGGTCAGGCGCATGCTCCGCTTTTCCACAGCGGCTTCATCCACATCGCGGATGGCGGTCCATTTGATATCGATGTAATCCGAAACGATGGTGTTCTTCGTCATGACACCGATCACGAAGCTGCCCTTGGTGGGAGAGAGCTTTACTGCCGTGTCAAAGAGCGGCACGGTTTCGGAGAAGATGTTGGCGGCGCCGTAGACGATGCTGTTGTCCGCGGAGGGAATGCCCAAAACGATGGTGACGCTTCCCAGACCGAGACCGTGTACGATCTCGTCGGAGAAGAATACCTTATTCTTGTAGCTGCCCGCATTCAGATTGATGCGGCATACGCCGCTTGCAACTTCGCATCCGCGGGAGGCAGGTGCGGCGTCTCCGGTGTGCGTGCCGGTGCCGGATACGGCTCCGCCGCCGTTCTGCGCGGCGATCATATCCATGGAGCGGAGCAGAGTCTGGCTGGGGATGTACTGCCCGAAGGGGATGTTCTTCACATCCTCGATGACCGGCGCACCGCCTGCATTGATCAGATTGATCCGTGCCAGATAGAGCCGCTGGGCGAGGGTGCTCCGCAGAACGGAATCCATGCCTGCCCGGTAGGCGCTTGCGGTGATGACATCGGCAATATCATCCTTTGTGACGGTCACGGTGTTTCTGCCGCTGATCTCACCCCTGGCGGGCACCTTGTCATAGGAGAGGGTGAACGTGGAGGGATCGATGGCGGCAACGCCCTCGGTGTCCACCACATCTGCGGCGCAGATGTCGTAGGAGAGGGTGTATTTGCCGGTCTTCTCAAAGAGCATCTCGTCGAAGACCACTTTCAGCACGGATCCGGCATCGGAGACCGCGTTGAGGCAGATCAGCTGCATGTCGTAGGAGAAAGCCACGTATTTCTTGGTGAAGACCTCGATCTCCACCCTCAGGGTGAATTTCTCATCCGGATGGATGTAGCGGGGCATGATCTGACGGATGCACAGATTCTCGCTGCGGAAAACGGTGATCTTCCGCTCAAAGAGATTGCCGCTGTTGATCATCTCGTCATCCGGTTCCTGGGAGGTGAGATACAGGCGATAGGTTTCGCGGATCTTGTCGTAATAGGTTTTGCCCGGCTCGGAGGCGATGTTGTGGGATTCCTCTTTCTCCGTCTCGCTGTATTCCAGACAGAGGTATGCATAGGATTCGCCGCTGCTGCCCAGGATGGATTCATAGCCCTCGATCAGTGGGAGCTTCTTCGTGACGGGCGTGTCGATCACCACTTCCCGACCGGTGGGATCAAATGCCATACCGCTGTCCACGGTGATGGTCTGATCGTCCAGCTGCACCACGTTGAGACCGGAGACGACGCCGACGCCGTGGATCAGGCGGTTGGCGATGCGGCGCTTGTCGTTCATGTATTTCTGTTCTGCGTTGAAATCCTCCACGCTGAGGAGCTTTCCGTAATAATATTTATTCCGCTCGAAGGGGTAGAGCTTTGTGTTTTTCATATATATTCTCCGTTTCGCCGCGGGAGATGCGGCATCAGATTTTTTATTCGGTACAATCGTCGGATCCGCTCCCGGGAGTGCGGTCCGGTCTGTGCTGCAGGGTCGAAAGCATCATGGAGGAATGACCGTCAAAGGCGGCGGGCTTGTAGCTGCCCAGGGTGCTGTTCACACCCAGATAGGAGAATTTGCCCGCGAAGATGTACGGCTCCAGCAGGACGATGTGCAGAGTGAACGGCGCGGGGAGCATTTCCCCGGCGATTTTGCGCAGGGCGTTGTAGTCGTGCTCGGAGGCGATGGCACTGCTTTTGATAAGCACAGTGACGGTGTAGGGATCACTGCCGTACATGGGCAGCAGCGTTTTTTCGTAGAATTCCGTCCCCGCGTAGCGGTTCAGGGAGAACTCCTCCACGATGTACGGCTTTTCGCCTGTGTACAGCTCGATGATCTCCTCCAGACTTTCTCTGGTACCCCGGCGGCGGTAGAGGGAGATCGCCTTCATGATGAAACGGCGGAGTTTTTCCTCCTCCCACAGCCAGCTGTCGGAGATGTCGATCCACTCGGCGAGCCAGAGCAGGAACTCGTATTCCGTGCATTCGGGATCGAAGTAGTACGCGGAATCGGCGATGCGGGCATCCAGCTCCTCGTATACCGTCTGGAAGATTGCCAGATACCGCTCAAGGAAGTGGGAATCCCCGTCCCCCCTGCGGTAGATCTGAGGCAGATAATCAATCCAGGAGCTTGCGGGGAGGATCAGCCGGATCTCCCGGAATACGGCGGGCTTGTCGCTGCGGCTGTACAGCTCTGCCAGTACCCAGATGTACCGACCCGTGATGCCGTGGAGGAGAACGTCCGCCGCATCGGCGGTTTTCTTCTGCGCCAGCGGCTCAAACAGCTCTCTCTTCTGCTGCAGACTCAGCGTGGGATCCTCAAAAACGCTCAGGATGTTGAGCCGCCTGCCGCCGGAGATGAATTCCTCGCTGTCTGCGGCGTAGACGGTGAGCCGAAGATCCTCCGGGGTGCCGTTTTCAAGGGAAACGGTCAGCCGGTGCCACTCGCATCCCCGCTCGCCGGAGTCAAAGATCCGGGAGAGGAAGATGCCGACACCGGATTCGCTTCCGGAGGAGAACCGGAGTCCATCATCACAGGGCGTCATTTTTTCATACAGCCCCCGCTCAAAATCGCAGGGCTTGTTGATGATGAAATATTTCAGTTTTTCTCTCATGGGGGTATCTCCACAATCAGTAAACCGTATTGATAATGAAATCCGCGTCGGCGAGCACGGCGGTGACGTTGGGCGCGAGGATCAGATCCCCCTCCCGGGTACGGGTGACGTCACTGCCGGAGGCATCCACCGTCAGGGTGTTGATCGACCGGACACATTCCAGACGGTCCAGCGCCGCATACAGCGCACTGTACGAGATCTGCGCACCGAAATGATCCTTTACGGAGGCGAAATAGGCGCTCACGGCGTCGGAGATCAGCTTCCGGGCGTTGGTGCTGCCGAAGGAAACATGGATATCGGCAAATACAGTGATATCCGCATAATCGGGGGCGATGATCTGCAGACCGGTGCCCAGCAGGCGGTATCTGTCCGTGTATTTCAGAATGTTTTCAATATATCTTCCCGAGGGAACGCCCCGGCCGTTTTCGGCATAGGGCTTGACGACGACGGTGGTGAGAATGTCGGCGTATTTTTTGGGAGAGACGCCGGTGTTCATGTTCACCGTCTGACACTTTTCGATGCGGAGTCCGGGGGTGGAGCGGATCCGCGCCTCGCAGTCGGCGGCGCTGACCATGGTTTCGGTGCTCTGCAGGAGCGCATGCGCCCGTGCGAGACACTCGCTCATCGTCTCCTCATCCCGTCCGCCTGAGGCGGGACGGCTGTTGAATACCCGGAGCGTATCGGCATCGAAGCCGCTGAGGCGGGTGATTTTGTTTTTGGCGATGTTGCCCGCCGCGCCGGCGGTGAGCTTGTATCCCGTGATGAGGATTTTTCCCTCCGGGGCGCTGCCGCGGATGCAGTCGCCGAAGCGGAGCACGCCTTTTTCGGAATCCAGTATATAATGCAGATCGGCGGGAGAGGAGCGGGCGAAATCGCGGACTCTGGTCCATTCCGCATATCTGCCTCCCGTGCCGGGCATTTCCGTCATAAGGGAGAAGCTGTCGTAATCAATATCCGCGGAATCCAGATCATATTCCTGATAGGGCAGACCGCTTCCGGTGCCGAACGCGCCGTCCGTGTAGAAATCATTCTGGAAATTCACCGCGCGGATGCCGGTGCATCCACTGAGATCCATGCCGGAATAGCGTACCGCACCGGTCTCGTCGTCGATCTCTTTTGCATATTCGCTGACTTCCGTGAACAGACCGTCCTCACCCCGCAGAAAGAGGCGGGTCTTGCCGGTGAGTGCCAGCTCGCTGGTCTGTGTGACGGAGGCAGATGCGGGGAAATCGGTGCAGAGCGCTTTCGTATCCTGCTGAAGGAGCGTGACGTATCCGGAGGCGATGGATTCTATATAGGGCTGTGTGTCGTATATGCCGTCCGTGATGCGGAAGCGGAGGAAGCAGGCTTTCTCACCCCGGAGGGAGCAGGGCTCCATTTTTCCGGGAAGGCGTACCGTGATTCTGCCGGAGAGCAGGAACGCGTAGGTGGTATCCCGGACGATCTCCGCTTTCTGCCAGAGGACTCCGTCAAAGTATTCGGCTTCCATATCCGTGAGGGGGATGAACCCGTCCCCCTCGTTGACGGGATTGCGGGGCACGCCGCCGTCATCCCGGACGGTGATGAAGAATTCGCAGTCCGTCTCCGCTGGGAGGGATTTGTCAAATCCCAGATAGAACGCGCCGTCCGACGGATCCTCCCGCCGGAAGGGCATGATGCGGAGATTGCCGCCGAAGCTCAGCTCGTTTCTGCCGGTGAGGGAGATGTCCCCATTCCGCTCCGCCGCACAGCAGATCAGGCGGGCGGAGGCGATGCAGGTGTCCTTTTCCGCCTCAAATGGCAGATCCCCCGCGTAGAATCTTGTTCCCGCGGTGACCAGAATATCCTCGTCGTACAGAAGCGTGACGTCCGTGCGTGCGGGCGACTTGTGCCGGCGGAAGATGCCCATGAGCTTCAGGTATTTCTGCCGGTTTTCGGGACCGATTTTGTTCAGATAGTATTGCTGACTTTCCTTGAGCCAGGAGAAAAGTTCCAGCATGGTGACGCCGGGATCGTGATAGTTGAAATCTGTCCATTCCGGATACATGCTCACTATCATATTTTTGGCTCGTTCGATTATTTCGTCATAGTTTTCATTATCGAGGAGAATATCGGGCAGCATTTCATCACTTCCTTGGCTATCAGGCGATTGTTATGGTTATGTCGTGTGTTCCGTTTGCGGGGAGAATGTATTTGCGGCGCTTCAGATTTTCGGTGTCGATTTCGGCAAAGCCCTCGGCACCCGCCACGTAGGTGGTCATATAGATACTGCTCAGATGGACCACTTTGTCCAGACTCATGATGCAGCTGCGCAGCTGCTGCTCACCCGGCAGGCGCCCGATCCGGCTGCCGAGACTTTCGCCTGCGGCGTTGCCGTCCAGCAAATCCCGCAGCCGTTCTTCCACGGCTTTTTTCACGCTGTAGACGTCATTGGTGCTGCGCACGGCGATAACGGCGCGCACGTTGACCCGCACGAATTCGGGTTCGGTGACGTACAGCTTGCCGTGCATGGCGATGCCGCCTGCGATCCGCGGAGTGAGATAGTGCAGTACATCGCTGCGGATGCGGCTGAATTCCGTTTCGCCGTCCTTCAGGATCACCAGCGTAACGGCGCCGCCTTCCTTTTCTCCGTGGATATTGTATCCGGGACAGCAGTGCACGCCCAGAATACTGCGGGAGGCGATCTGCGCCAGCTGTTCGTAGTCCCGTGCGGTGACCGCCTTGTTCTGCGTGCGGATCAGGGAAGCGGAACGCTTCATGGCGTCCTGCAGGGTTTCGGTGTCATAGCCGCCGGAGAACCGCTTGGGATTGCTCACGCCCGTGATGAATCCCACGGAGCGTTCCAGACTCTGGATCTGTCCGACCTCCACGTTGGAGCGTTTTCCGCCGCCGGTGGTGTAGACTGCACGGATGTTTTCCGTATCGGAGACAGCGGGGATTCTGCCCATCTGTCCGTTGCCGAAGCGGAGGACGCCCGCACTGCGGTCAACGGTGTATACCCGGGATGCGGGGGATTCGCCGACAAAGGCGGCGACCTCCTGCCACCTGACCCAGATACTGCTGACCATGCCGGTTTCGTCGTACTGACGGAACAGGCGGTTTTCCGCGTCCAGCGCCTCGATCTCTTCCCTGCGCAGGGAATCGGTCTCATCCACATAGACCGCAAGCTCCAGTATGGAATTGCCGCTCAGGGTGAATGCGGCGTTTTCGCGGTATACATGCATCCGGAAATACTCCTCCGCACGGCTGTCCACATTGACGGCGCGGACGGTGTTTTCCAGAATGTTTTCGATAATGGGAAGAAACGCTTCGCCCTTTCTGTAGGCGCTGTCCGCATCCAGAATGCGGATGTAGTACATCTCCCGTCCGAAGAGTCTGACGGGGGTGAATTCGTGATTGTCCAGGAAAACCGTGAATCCGATTTTCGTAAAACTGCGTGTCTCATCCACCAGATTGAACGGCTTCCATTTTCCGCCCGCATAGTATTCCCAGATCAGCCTGGGCGGCCGGGCGGTGGGATTTTCTCTGATATCCCACAGGATCCGGTACGGACCGTTTTTCGGCGGCTCGGTGAATCCCAGATAGACGGCGGTTTTGTCCGTGCCGGTGCAGACGAAGGGGGCAAATCCCTTTTCATGCGGCAGTGCGGCGGGATCAAATACGCTCTGACCGATGTTGTTTTCACAGAGTGCGGAGGGGATGTTCTGTCCGCTGCCCGCGTAGGCATAGGAGAAAGCCAGATTGCGGACGGAGGGGGAGAGATAATACCCGCGGAGCTTGTACAGATTTTCCGCTTTCAGGATCCGGGCGCGGATGTAGTAATTCTCCGAGGCACCCACGAAAACGGGAGCGATGTCCTCGGGACAGGTGAAACTCATGCTCTTGTATGCTTCGCGGACGCCCTGCCGGATGTTGAACAGATCCCCGTGGGAGCCGTCCTCGAACAGACGGCGCCAGCCGTAGCCGTTGTAGTATTCCCAGATCACCTCGGTGATGGCGATCTCGTATTCCCGGCTTTCCTTGAAATCGCCCTTTTCGGCGATCCATTTGTACTGGATCTCCTCCTCGGGCAGTGCATTTTCCATGGGGATGCTGAGATAATGCACGTCAAAGCTGACGGTGATCTCCGCGCCGCGTTTGCTGAGCGCTTCGCCGGCGCCGAAATAGACCTCATTGTACAGCTGGAACCGCTCCCCAAAGGGGAAGAAGGATTCTCTGCGCAGCTCCGATGCGCCGTCCGAGACGGTGTCGCAGGGGATCATGCTGCCCGCGGCAGCGGCGGTGATGCGCATGAATGCGAAATCCTCGAATCTGCTCACGTCCTCCGCGGTGATGCGGAGCAGGAAATTGCCGTTTTCATCTGCTGCGGGCGCGGGCATCTTTTCGTCCCGTCCCAGAATGAGCGCGCCGTCTTCCTGCCGCACTTCCCTGAAGGGGATAAATCCGTTTTCCTCTCCGGCGAAATATGCCGCCGCGGCAGCGGATCTGTCAGCGAGTGCGCTGAGTGATGCGGGGGAAACGGGAAGTCCGCCCCGGCGGAAGAAGCAGATCCGTATGTGGGAGGAGCCGCGCACATCGAAGAGATACGGATGCGCGAGGAGCATGGTGTGACTCTGCAGATTTTTGGGGGATTTATCGAAGAGGAGGACGCCGTTTTCGCGGAAATCGGTGTATTCGCCGATATAGTCCTCACTGTCGTCGGTGCAGAAGATGGCGTCAATGCTCGCCTGGGAGACGAGAATATCGTCGGAGCTCTCGAAATGAACCGTGTCATCGGAATCGGAGGGTGCGGCGAGCACCGTGCCCAGCGGTACGAGGGTTTCGGCGGAATCCCCCGAGGCAAGGGAGAATCGCACGTATCCCTCAGACGGCTCTGCGGGGAGCAGGGACGCGTTTGCGGTATTGAAGAAAGCGATTTTATTTTTCAGAGGGGTGCTGTTCAGCTTTTTGACGGTCCCCGCAGCCATATCCGCATACGCCATGGCGAGGACCGCGGCGATATCCGGATCGTTTTCGTTGAATCTCCATTCGGGGGTGTAGCTGGCGGAACGTTCCCTCAGTTCTTTCAGAATATCCTGAACGGACCGTTTATCGATTTCAGCCATGGTAAATACCTTTCCGTGTGCGGTTGTTCTTTGGCGGATCAGATCTGTGCGGCTTCTCCGTAGCCCTCATTGATGTAGTAGGGATAGACGAGATTGAAGGGGTTGTTGGTGGAGCGCACCGTACAGCTGATGTGGATCAGCAGGATGCCCGCATCGTTTGGGGACTGCACGACCTCCGCTTCCACGTCCTTGATGCGCGGCTCCCACATGATCAGGGAATTCACCACTTCCTTGCCCATCATGGAGAGGGTGGTGTAATCCGCCACGCTGAATACGAAGGAGTTGATGGCGCATCCGAAATAGGGGGACATGGGACGTTCACCCGGCTGCGTGCCGAGAATGATGCGGATCGCCTCCGCGATGTCCTCTTCCTGTGAGGAAGTCCGGACGCGTCCGGTATTTTCATCCACCTGAACGGGAAATTTGAAGCCGGTGCCGAGAAAATTTCCCGCAAAACCTTTGTCTGCCATGGCGGAATGCCTCCTGTCTCTCAGTTGATTTTGACCATGGTCCCCTTGACGATGGTCGTGCCGTTGGACTGCGCGTTCAGGGAACTTTTTCCCTTGAGGGCGAGCGCCGTTCCGTCCACGGTAATGTTCTGCCCTTTGATATTTATGGCGTTCTGCGCGTTGATATCCACGCTGCCGCTGTCCACCGTGACCTTTTTGCCTGTGCCGTCGATGACCAGCATATCTTTATTGCCAACCTTGAAGATGACTTTTTTCTCCGCCTGTACGGTGACCGTGCCGCTCTGGGTATCCAGAATGATCTGGTTTTTTGCCTCCGCATCGTGGACGGTGATGCTCTGATTCTCGTCGTCGATCAGCACGGCGGCGTTCTTCGCGGTTTTGATTTCAATTTTGTTTTTGTCTTTTTCTTCGCTGATGGAGATCTCATTGCCGCCCTTCGTCAGGAATTTCTTCACGGTGTTTTCCTTGACGGCGGTATTTTCGGGAAGGGGATTCGCCGAACTCCACAGACTGCCCAGCACAACGGGGGAGTTGCGGTCACCCATGGTGAATGCCACAACCACCTCACTGCCGACCTCCGGCAGGGCGTATGCGCCGAAATTCTTTCCGCCGTAGGGGGTCATCACGGGGATCCAGCCGGTGACGTTCATGCCGCTCTGGGAGAGAAACAGCTCCACCTTGACCATTCCGGGGTGCTTGGAGTCCCAGTTTTCCTTTACGATGCCCATGACGATGCCGCCCACGACGGGATTGGTCACCGCGCCTGCGGCACTGATCAATTCGTCAAAGAGTCCCATATCACAGCCATCCTTTCGCTTCAAATCTGGTGACAAACCGGGAGTCGGAGAGGGAATGCGTCACTTCGGTGATGTAGTATTTTTTGTCCGCCATCTTATCAAGGGCATCCACGGCGAGGTATCTGCCGGGGATGATTTCGGGCAGCCCGATCATCTCTCCGGACGCTGCGCATTTTTCCTGAGCCAGCCGGTCGGCGATGGTGCCTGCGCGGGTTTTGGCTTTCGCCGCGCTGTCCGCATCCGCGTCGATGAAATACTGCACGGGCGCGGGGGTGATCACCGAGGTCAGGGAGGAGGATTTCGCTGTGGCTTTGGCGGTGATCTCCCTGGCGTCGGCGTAATTGTAGCCGACCACCTGTATGACCGTGTTGATGTAATCCTCCATCATGGAGAAACGGAGCAGCTCCCGACCGTAGTTCACCGTCATGATCGGCGTTTTGTTCTTGTGCGGCGTGCGGAAATAGACTTTTCCGCCGAAAATGAAGAACTCTCTCTCGGATTTGCCTTTCCGGATCAGCTCTTCCCGCACGAAATCGTAGTCGTTTGTGCTCTGGGAGATGGGATTCTCCAGCTTGTCGGAGGTCGCCTCGCATTCCACGGAGCAGAGGCGGGAGTATTTGCTCATGACTTTTTTGAATACGTCGGAGTAGTTCTTTTCGTTGTAGAGGATCCGCTGTACGCCGGAGGTCTTCATCAGATACCGGGCGTCCATCAGCTTGACGATGAAGAGCGGATGCTCATCAAACTCCGCGCCCACGCCTGCCACAAATCCCTTGAATACGGAGGTGGTGAAGGAGAGATATCCGATCTCCACTTCCATGACGGTGCCCAGCTTGAAGGCGCTTTTCACCTTGCTGCTGAAGGAATGGGATTCCAGATCGTAGGCGTCGGCGATTTTGATGATCACCATACCCGCCGCGTCCAGCGAGAGGGTGATATCGAGTTCGATCACGGAGAGATCCAGCGTGGAGATCAGATCCATGCCCATGCTTTTGATTTTGAATGCGGGAACAACGAAGTTGCCGTATTTGGCTTCCAGCGCCGCGTAATTGAACGACGCGCTCATCAGATCTGCCACGTCAGCTCTCCTTTCTCCGGGAATTCCCGATTGGTTTTATTCGTTGATGGAGGGGACTTTCAGTACTTTGCCCACAGGGATATCCAGCGGATTCATGATGTCGTTGGCATCGGCGATCCGCCGCCATTCTCTGGCGTCGCCGTATTCCCGCTCGGCGATGGAAAAGATGCTGGAATCCTCCGTCAGTGTCTTCGCCTTGGTGCGGTCGGGGGACATCAGCGGACTGCTGCGCTCATCCGCTACAGCGGTGTAGCCCATCATGGTCAGATCCACCGTTGCCCGCAGGGGCTTGCCGGACTTGTCGAACATGGTGTACGCGGTGCTCACATTCTGCACAAAGCCGATGAACTGGGTGGAGCCCCAGATGAATGCGGCGTTGGGCGGCGCGTGTGTTTCGCCGTCGATCTTGGTCAGGGAGGAGATCTTGGCGATGGTTTTTGTCATGCCGTCCTTGGTTTTTCCCGTGAGAATATCGCTCACCGCGCTGACCGCCGAGGTGATGGACATCGGCTCATCATCGTTGAAGTAGAGCCGCACGGTAAGGGTGGACATGGGATTGCCCCCGAAGCTGACGACGGGATCGTCCTTGCGGGTGCGTTCTCTCTCCGAATAAGTGGAGCGGTCGGTGATCTTGTATTCCGAGGGGTTGAACTGGATCGGAATCGCTTCGGGATTCGGCTGTTTCAGAATAATCAGCGAAGCGGGCAAGCCGACGAACTTGGCGATTGCCGTGGTCGCGAGATTTTTCAGTGTGGTGGAAAGCGGCATTCAGCGTATCTCCTTATCCCATATATCTGGATTTCTCCAGCTGTATCTGTTTCTTCAGTTTCTGCATAACTTCGTCGCACAGGCGGCGGGTGTCGCTTCTGCGGCGGATATCCTCTTCCAGAACCGCCTGCTTTTTCTCCAGCTCGCCGATCTGCGCCGTGTTGCGGGCGATCTTCTCGGCGGTTTCCCGCAGGATCTGCTCCGTTTTGTCCCGGGGATCCTCGCCGAACACGGACAGACTGCCCGAAGCGGCTTCTCTCGGATTCACCGTAACATCGTCGATCAGATTGCCGAAGCGGCTGATCAGCTCCTCTTTCGTCACGGAATCGGAGGAAGCGGGAGCGGACTGTGCGGGGGCTGGCGGATTTTCCCGGCGGTAACTCATAGCGGCATCCTGCGCGTACAGCGCGGGAATGTTTTCCGCCGGACGGGCATTTTCGTCCGCCGCGCTTCCGGGGATTCCCTGGACGGAAATTCCAGCGGGAGCGGAGGTGCGGAGGTGAATCTTGTCCGGGGAGATGATGTGGATTCTTCGCCCGCCTGTGAGATGGGGCGTGCCGGGAATCCGGGGCGCATCCGGTCGGAAATACCGGCCCGTCATGCGGGTGTTCAGAATCATGCCTGCGGGAGCGGAATTTCCGCGCAGGAACGTATTGTTTTCCAGACGGCTGATCCGCATTCCGCTGTGCAGAACCGTGTTCATAAACGAATTCTGCGTATATGAGCGGGATGTATTGTCCTCATAGATGCGGAATGTGTTTTTCGTGTGCGTCCGGACGGTGTTTTCTGTATAGGTCTGTGATACGGGCGCGGCGTGTACCGCCGTATCGCCGTAGCGGACGCTGTCCCCATCCGTATGGCTGAAGAGCCGGGCGATCTGCGTCAGCGCCGCGGGCGGCGCGGTGATGCCGGCAGGCTGTGCCGCATCCTGCCGTGCATCGGCGGATTCCGCAGTGCGGAATACCGTTTCCGTGCGCTCGGTGCGGACCGACTCCGTCTCCCCTCCGGGGAGGATGATGCTCTGCGCGGCGCCGCTGCCTGCCGTCTCTCTGAGACGGAGCAGACGGGTGATGCCTGCCGTCCGTGTGACGGTGAACGGCTGTGCCAGGCGGGTGAGCGTCTGTGTAAGCGTGATCTGCGCGCTTTCCGCCTGCGGGCGATTATCCCGGGAAAGCGGCGGATTCTGCGCGGTACTCTCCGCTGTGCGCGCATCGCGGATTTCACGGACTTCACGGAGAATTTTCTCCGTAAAATGCGCCGGAAGCGCGGCTTCGCCCGTGCGGATGCGGCTTTCGGTAAAATGATCCTGCCGGACGCGCATCAGCACATCCCGATGCAGAATTTCGCTGACACGTGTCTCCTCCGCTGATGCCGGAGCGGGAAGCGTCAGCATCTGCGCGCTGAGAGCCTTTAAAAATCCCGGCTCCGTTTTGCCGGCCGCGGACGGAAGCGGAATTCCCTTTTCCGCGGCAAGCCGGATCACTGTGCGGACGGTTTCCGTATTCTGCCGCTCCAGCGTGCGAGCACTTTCCCGGAGAATGCGCTCCGCTGTGCGGTATACGGTGAGTGCGCCGGAGGGCGCGGTGACGGCGGTGAGACGGTTTTTATCCACTGTGATCACGGAAATCTGATCCGTCAGCTGCAGGGAGAACGGATCGGATGCCGCAGACGCGGCGGTGCGGGTGAGATACCGGATTACGGCGCCGACGCCCGCCTGTGCGGGAGCGGAATCCGAGCCGGTGAGAAGGTGAAGCGTGTGTATATCCGTCCCGCGGACAGATGCGGCGGGAGTGGAAAGCGTGAGAAAGTGTGCGGCGGAATCCCCGGTGATTATCTGCGCGGAGGGCGCATGCAGTGCATACGCGGCGGCAGACTGCAGGGTGATGTGCCAACTGTCCGCCGAGCGGAGTGCGGGGTAGATGCCCACTGCGCCGTGTGCGCGGCTGAATGCCAGCGACGCAAAAGCATGGGCGGGCTTTACGGTGTGAATCACGGGGAATACATCCGGAGCCGCATCGGCAGATATATCCGTCGGGAAAAGTGCGCGGGGCAAAATCTGTGCCGGGGCGGATGCGGTCTGCGGCTTATCCGGCTGCAGAATAAACTGCGTGAGTGCGGTGAAGAGAGGGCTGTCAGCAGTCTCTTCTGCCGGCGCATCTGCTTTGTCAGCGGAAAACAGATTCTGCGTTTCCGGTGAACGTGCGGATGTTCCGCGCCGCTCTTCGGCAGGTGATTGTGTGCGTGCATGCGTTTCGGTCTGCGTGATCCGCTCAGCATGTGTGCGCAGATCCGTATGTGTCTTTGCAGCGGATTTCAGAATTTCCAGCGAGTGATCCCTGGTGAGCGCATAAAGCAGCTCCGTTTCCCTGTGCGGAATCCCTTCCGTCCGGTTGCGCTGTGCCGGATTCGGCACGGGAATATTTCCGCCGGAAATATCCAGCCCGGTGACGGTGCTGTACACGAGCAGCAGTGTTTCCAGCCGCTCTTCCGGGGACATGGCGGCGAGCATCGCCGCTGTATCCGGCGCGCCGGATGCATGCCGGCGGCGGTAGATCACGGCAGCGGAGCGGGTGAGAATTGCCCCTTCCGCGCTGCCCGGTGCGGCTGTCGCGGTGAGAATGCGGAGCGTCCGCATGAGGGAGGAATCCGCGGCGGACAGGCGAGTCCGCGCATTTTCGTAAACGCGGCTGATATATGTTGCGGTGCTGAACCGTCTGTGGGAGACACGGCGGAACGTGTCCTGCATATAAGAGGCGCCGTAACCCGTAATCGAGTGCAGTGTCAGAGAAAATTCCTGCATTGCCATCCGCGAAGATGCGGGAGCGGCAGCGGAATCGGGCGAAGCCGGCATTCTGCCGGATGCAGCCGCGGCATTGCGGGTGCCGGAGGCGGTTTCAGCGTGGGTTTCGCGGGAAAGATGCGTCTCCACCCGTGAAGAATCCGAGCGAACCGTATCAGTGTGCGCGGAATCCGTGCGAACAGAATCTGTGCGCGAGACGGCGGTGTGAATCAGCTCCGTCTCCACCCGGGAAGAATCTGAGTGTACCGTATAGGTGTGCGCAGAATCCGTGTGAACGGCATCCGTGCGCGAGACGGCGGTGTGAATCAGCTCCGTCTCCACCCGGGAAGAATCCGAGCGAACCGTATCGGTGTGCGCGGAATCCGTGTGAACAGAATCTGTGCGCGAGACGGCGGTGTGAATCAGCTCCGTCTCCACCCGTGAAGAATTCGAGCGAACCGTATCGGTGTGCGCAGAATCCGTGTGAACAGAATCTGTGCGCGAGACTGCGGTGTGAATCAGCTCTGTCTCTGTCCGGGATGTATCCGAGCGGACTGTATCGGTGTGCCGGATTTCGGTCTGCACCGTTTCCGTCCGGGTGGTCTCCGTCCGGACGGGCATATTTTGTGCATCGGCAATATCCGTGTGCGTTTCGCGGCGGAAGATGAAATCGCTGAAAACGGACGGCGCGCCGCTTTCCGGCAGAAGCGCCGGATCGGCTGCCGCTGTGCGGCGCAGGGGGATGCCGGCATCCTCGGCGGTCTGTGCGATGAGGATTCTCTCGGAATCCTGCAGGAAATACCGCTCTGCGGTGGAGGAATCGGTGTGCAGATAACGCAGAATGGCGGCTGCGGCGGTTTCCGGATCCGGTTTGCCGGCAAGCTGTCTTTCAAACAGCAGTGCCGCCTGATAATACCGGGGATTTTCCACACGCATGTGCTCGTTTACAAGGAGCGACGCGGTGCGGTGATAATCCGCAAAGGTATTGTTTACGGTGATGGGACGGGAGCCGTCCGCCTCCGCAAGGTATTTCACGAATACCAGACGGAGCGCCAGAAGAATATTTTCGCGGCGCTTCTTTTCCTGCTGTGTTTCATCGGCATGGGCGTTCAGAAACACCATCATGGCGGCGGCCATATCGGCGGGGAGCAGGTTTCTGTACTTATCCAGAATACTCTCCGCAAAGGAGAGCGACCTGTCTGCGCCGGGAATCCGCCCCCTGCCGGAAACGGTTTTCAGCGAGGCGCATACGGCTATGGATTTATGTGTGAGGGTATTCATAGACTATACCTGCGTAACGAATAAAGCGGCTCTCGGCGGAGGGGATCATATGGGCATCGGAAGCGCGACTTCCGTGATGCCGGTGTGCGCCACCTGCAGGGCTTCCAGGAAAACCTGATTGCCCATGGCGTCCAGCGGTGCGTATTCGCGGCGGACGATGATGCCGCCGGAGACGAAGAACATCCGCACGGTTTTGCCGTCCCGCTGGACGTTGATTGTGATGGAGTCGACTTTTCTGCCCTCCGTGAAATAGGAAAAGGCGAGATCGGAGAGGGAGCAGTGGATGCCCCGCTCAAAGACCAGCATGTCCGGATTCCGCTTGGGTTTGCGGAGGATGACGGGGGCGTCGTTGTGTCCGCCGTTGATGATGGTGTCAATTTCGGCAGAGGCGGAGATATTGCTGATCTTGGAAAATCCGACCTTGAACAGATCAAAGGTGACCGAAAAGGAATAATTGGGGATGAGAGTGCTTGCGGATGACATGACAACCTCCGGTTTTACCTGCGTTCAGAGCCGGGCATATCCGATTATATCTTGAAGATATTCTCCGGCTCATCGTTCAGCTTTGCGTTGATGCGGGAGATCTCACTGCACCAGCGCTTCCGCTCGGCGTGGCTGAATGCGGCGATCTCCCTGTGGGACCAGTGGGTGTAGTAGGCGATAAAGGCGATTTCCTCGTAAATTTTGTCAGCCGGATACAGGATTATATTCCGGCTTCCAGAAAATTTACGGGAATCTCGATCGGCTCGCCGCAGTGGGGACATACGCTCTTGTATACGGGCATCTCCATCGTGTTGATCTTCGCATACAGATCCTGCAGATACGCCAGATCCATGGTGTACATGCCCTCGATCACCTTGGTGTCCACGGCGGGGAGGGTGCCCAGCTTCGTGATGACGCGGGCGAGAATGATGATGGAGAGATAGCCGGGATTCTGCTGTACGCGGGGGTCCTTCAGCGGGACGATTTCGTCCGCCGCATTGGCGAGACGCATGACACCCTCGCGGTGCAGAACGCCGTTGAAATCCACATATCCTTTCGGAAGAGTAAAAGCAAATTCGGTTTCAAACATGATAAAACTCCTTGTGCGTACCGGAGAGGCGGAAAAGCTGTTTCCGGTGACGTATTAAACTGATATATTATACCATAAGATGTATGTTTTCGGCGCTTCTGCGGATATTTGCACTGTTTTTGCGGATATTTTTCTTGAGATTTGTGTGTCGTTGTGCTATAATATACCTGCGAGAAAAATTGTGAACAACAGATAACGAAATTCAGTAAAAAGAGGCAGTGTCAGGTGAAATTTGCTATATGTGATGACGATATACAGTACCGGGATGTGCTCAGGGAAGCAGCGGGAGAATATGTCGTCCGACGGGAGGATATCAACATCAGCTTCACCGTGTTTTCCTGCGCGGAGGATCTTCTGGAATCCGCCGCCAGGATCGGCGGATTTGACGTGTATCTTCTGGATATTTCCATGCCGGGGATAAACGGGATCGATCTGGGCGTACAGCTCAGAAAGTCCGGTTATGACGGCAGAATCATTTACCTCAGTGCAAGCAGTGAGTACGCTGTGGATTCCTTCCGGGCGAAGCCGTTCAACTACCTGCTCAAGCCGGTGGAGAAGGAGACGCTGTTTGCGGCGCTGGATGAAGCGGCGGCATCGGTGGCGTCCGTGAAGGAGAAAAGCGTCATCGTCCGTACCAGAGAGGGAAGCGTCCGCGTGAATTTTGACAGCATCCTCTGGGCGGAGCTGAGCCGGCGCGTGATCGTGTATCATCTTACCGGCGGCAAAACCGTGGAGAGCGTGCAGATCCGCACCACCTTTTCCGAGGCGGTGCAGGAATTTCTGTCGGATGACCGGTTCATTCTGTGCGGCGCCAGCATCATGGCGAATCTGCATCACATCACCCTGGTGGAAAAGGATTCGCTTGTGTTCAAGGATACATATAAAGTTTATCTGCCGAGAAAAGCCTGCAGTGAAGTGCGCTCCGCCTGGTGCGACTTCTGGTTCAATATGGGCGGGGAGGTCAAATGACAATTCTGAGAGACATTTCTATCGTGCTCGTTTCCGTGCACAGTCTGATTCTGTTTATTATTCTGTTTGAGTCCCGGTATCCGGAAAAGAAAACCCTGTCTCTGATCACCGCGGCTATGCTGCCGCTGCTGGCGGTGAATCTGGGGTTGTTTGCCGTTCTGGGAGCGGAGCGTATGGGCACGCTCGTGCTGCTGAGCTGCTCGCTGCCCAGTATGATCTTTCTGTGGTTTCTGGCGAAGCATCGGGGCGGACGTTTTTTCTTTACGTTCTGCCTGTCGGATACGCTGATTCTGGAAATCATGTACCTCACCAACATCCTGACGCGCTGGGTGCCGGGAGATGACGATCTTTTCCTGTTTCTCTCCCGCCTGATCGCCTATCCGCTGCTGGAATGGCTGGCGTATAAAAAGATCCGTCCGCTGTTTCTGGAAATACAGGACAGCGTAAAGACGGGCTGGGGGGCTTTCGCCGGTATAGGCGCGCTTTTCTATGTGATTCTCTCCATCGCGGGCAGCACGCCCACGCTGATAGCCGAACGACCCGCGGATATTCCGCTCTTTCTGCTGATTGCGCTTCTGATGCCGCTGCTCTATCTGCATATCTACAATACGCTGCGCTCCCAGCAGAAAATGCATGAAATGGCGGAGCGGGAGAATATTCTCAGCCTGCACGTGGCGAATCTGACGGAGCGCATGGAGGAGATCAACGCGGCGGAGGAGAAATTCCGCATGGAGCGGCACGATTTCCGGCATAAGCTGGAGACGGTGGCGTCCCTTGTGGAAAAAGAGGAATTTGAAACCCTGCACGCCCTTGTGCGGGAATACAGCGATTCCGTAAAAGATTCGAAGGTCAAGCGCTACTGCCCGCATATCGTTCTGGATGCGGTGTTCGCCTCTTATCTGCGAAAAGCGGAAGAGCGGAGCCTCCGGGTATATACGATGCTGTCCTTCCCGGAAACACTCCCCTGTAAGGAGGCGGAGTTGGCGGTCGTGTTTGCCAATGCTATCGAAAATGCCATCCGGGCATGCGAAAAACTGGAGACTGAAAAACGCTTTCTGGAAATCAAGGTGCTCAGCGTGCCCTGCTTTATGATCCAGATCACCAACAGCTTCGGCGGAGAGATCACCTTTGACAGGGATGAATTGCCCGTCGCCAGCCGGGAAGGGCACGGATTCGGCATCCGCTCCATCGCCGCTTTCTGCGAGAAATACGGACTGTTCCGCGAATTCCGCGCAGCCGACGGTGTGTTCACGCTGCGGATCATGTTCGGCAAAGAAAACTGAACGCAGATGCATACTGCACGCATCTGCCCCCGCACTGACACTCCCGGAAACGGAGGGGCTGTGAGGCACAGCGGAGTCGCTTCGGCGATCAGGCGTAAATCTGCAGTCTGTAAGGAGAAAATCATGAAAGACAACAGTACGGCTCTGCCCCGCGAAGTGGCGCAGGCTCTGGAAAAGGTTGAAGTCTATTACGAAAAATGTGTGCTCTGGCTGGCGCATATGTTTGATCCCGCCACGGGCGGATTCCATATGGCGATGAGCGGCGTAAAAGATCCCGCCATCGAGCCGGCCATCGAGATGACCGCCTGGGGCGTGTCGATGCTGCATACATACACAGGCGCGCTTGCATCCATGCCCGGAAAATTCCGGGAGGGAATAGTCAATTTTATAAACGACCGGCAGGATCCCGTCACAGGTATGTTCATTGACCGGCAGGGACCTGCCAATGCAAGAGAGACCGCCCGCAATCAGGCGGCGGCATTCTCGGCGCTGTCCGTGATGGGGGCGAAGCCCCGCTATCCCCATCCGCGGGATACGGCGAAAGATACGGCGCGCACGCCGGTGATGCCGGAGTACATGGAGAGCGCGGATTCCTACATCGCCTGGGTGGCGGGCATGAACTGGGATCACGCATCCTGGAGCGCCGGCGATCAGACCCAGTCCTCTCTGCAGTATGTGAATATGCTGGATGCCGCCAGACAGGAAGAGTATAAAAAAGTGCTCTTTGATTGGCTGGCGGACCGCCAGCAGGAGAGCGGCCTGTGGAGCCCCGATATGGATTTCAATGCCGCCTCCGGCGCGTTCAAGGTGGGGCTCGTCTACAGCGCCTGCGGTCTTCGTCTGCCGAATTTCGATAAGATCATCGACGCGGTTTTCCGCTGCTATGAGGTGTCGAAAACCACCTCTCCGTTCTTTGTGCGCAATCCCATTTCCGTACTCCATCAGATGGCGGCGTACAGCCCGGAAGCCAGGGCGAAAATTCAGGCGGGGATCATCGGTCACATCGATGCGGTGACCGCCAGCTTCGGTGAATTCCTCTGCCCTGACGGCGCATTTTCCGCGGGAAAAGGCAAGTCCATGGTGTCCTTCGGCGGCGTTGCCGGATCCCACGGGCTGTATGAGGGCGACATCGATGCAACGCTGATGATGCTCATCGCCCGCCGTACCCTGTACAGCATCTTTGATGTTCCGGCTCCGCTTCTGAATACAGACGATTTCTGGGCGTGGATCTACGGGAAAAAGCCGATTCCCGCGCTCTGAGTGGTATTTTTTGATTTGAAATGAGGTTTCGTTATGTATTCACTGTGGAAGCATTACAACAAAGAATATGCTCCCTTGGAGCACGCTAATCCGCCCGCATTTCCCTGGAACAGGGAGCACCGCGAGGACGTACCCCGCTACATCATGGGCGGAGACGGCTACTGGTACAATCCCGCGGCGGGGGATTCCGGCAAGGCTCTCCTGAGCTGTACGGGAGATCTGATGTGCGAGCCGCGTATGACGAACGCCTGCCGCTTCGGCGACAGCTATTTCTTCCATCCGCTTTTCAGATATGTGCGCGGTATCTTCAAAAACTCCGACTTCTGCGTCGCCAATCTGGAGACGACGCTGAGCGACAGTACGCCCTATGCGGGGGAGTATCACCGTATCGAAGATAAGTTCCATTGCAATGCCCCGAAGTGCTATCTGGATGCGCTCCGCTATGCGGGATTCGACGCCATGATGACCGCCAACAACCACAGCTGCGACTCGGGCATCACGGGGCTTTTTGAGACGATGGATGCGCTGGAAGAGTATAATTTTTTGTACACCGGAACGTTCCGGACACCGGATGACGAGCGGGTTTTGTTCGTCCGCATAAACGGTATCCGCACCGCGTTTCTCTCCTGCAGCTGTCATTATAACGGGCGCGATACGTCCACCTTTACCCCCGAAGGCGTGAATACGGTACTGAATAAATTCTCGAAGGAGAAGGTACTCCGGGACGTGAGATACGCCCGGGAACGGGGGGCGGAGTGTATCATCTGCTACATCCATTGGGGTATTGATTACGATCTGGAACCGGGGGAGAAGCAGCTTGCTGCTCTGGCTGAACTGAAGGAATGCGGCGTGGATTACATCGTCGGCAGTCATACCCACTGCCTCCAGCGGCACGATTATGCACAGGCGGAGGACGGACGGCGGATCCCCATGATGTTTTCCATGGGCAATTTTGTGACCAATGAGCCGAAAGAACTGTGCAGGCACACGGGCATTCTGCAGCTGCTTCTCACAAGGGAAAACGGCGGTATTTCAATCCGGGAATACTTCATCCCCTGCTACGTTTTTGACGCCTTTGAGACGGGGCGCTTCTGCGTTGTGCCCACGGATCCGCTGCTGAACGGCGGATTTGCCGTGCCGAAACTGCAGGAGGCGGAGGCATATGTCCGGGAGCGCGTGGGGGATGAGATAGCATTTCTGCCTGCCGTTTCGCTGATGCTCTCCGACCTGTGCGGTATCATGGGAGCGGAAAAACCGGCGGATCTGCCGGATCGGACGGTGACAAAACTGGCGGTGCATGTATCGCCCTGCTGCCCCGGCGGCGTGTATTTCTCCGACGGAACGGAGACCAGATTTGAAACGCAGGAGCTTCGCCGCCGAGAACTTGCCGCCATCGTGCGGACGGAGCCGCTGGAGGATCTGCCCTGCGTGATCGTACCGGATGTAAAACAGGCGTATCTGCGGGCGTGTGAAGCGGTGAGGCAGATGATCCGTACCCGCATCAGCGGCGCGAAGATCATCCTGGTCGCCGGAAATGAGGGGAAGACCCTGACGGGGGAGATGCTGGGCGAAGCACTGAAACAGCACGCCGGCACCCTGACGGTCCGGGACGGCTATGAGATCGACACCGCTCCGTGGCTGGATCTGCATCCATATCACGAATTCTGCGTGCAGCAGCTGCGCGCCGATCATCCCTTTGGTGCGGAGTGCGCGGTGCGCGCTGTCGCGCCGGATGTGTGCGTGATCACCTCCGCGACAGCGGATCTGCCCGCCATCGCGGCTGGCATGCGTCCGGGAAGTATTCTCTTCGCAAACGGCGCGGATGCCGCGTTGACGGATGCGCTGGCGCAGCTGGATACATCCCACATCATCGTGCATATCGGGCAGCAGACGGACGTATCCGTCCCGGGACTGCCGTTCAGTTATATGAAAAAATACGCCTCTGCGGCGTATGCGTGCAGTATTTTTCTTGGCGTACCCGCCGAAAAAGCCGAGACGGCGATCAGGGCATACCGACCCGGCGGATATACGCAGAACATCCTGCAGGCGGACGGCGTGACGCTGATTCTGCAGTGCGCCTGCCGTTCCGCCGATGCCGCGCTTTCCGCGGCGGATGCGCTGGCGGGGATCAGCGGACGGAAGCTGGCAGTGCTGGGTGATGCGGACGGCGAAAATACGCCGCAGATGCGGCGCTCTCTTGCCGAAGCGGTTCTCCGTGCAGGTGCGGAAATGATATTCTGCCCGGAAGCCTATGGGGCGGACATCCGTGAAGCGGCAGGGGATGCGGAGATCATCTGCGCCGAGGGCGGTGCTCTGGAACGCGCGTTGGCGGATCGGCTGTCGGAGGGGGATGCGCTCCTCTTCTGCGGCGGCAGAAAGATGCAGTTCTGCACAGCGGTGCGCCGTCTGTTCGGTCTGACGGAGGGCTATATCCCCAACTGCGAACACTGGCGTATTCCGCGGTGAGTGTATCGCACAAACCCGTAGGGGCGCATCATGATGCGCCCGCTTTGCTCCAACAGAACGGGCGATTCATGAATCGCCCCTACAAAAGAACGGAAGTGATTCTATGCGAAAACTGAGCGCGGAACAGCTGGAAATAATGGACACATGGATGCGGGCAAACGCCCGCCCGTATGATCTGGCGAAGTGGGAATATGTGCGGGGACGCGGCACAAAGGAAGCCATCGTCCGGGAGATGCTCCGTTATCAGAATCCGGACGGCGGTATGGGAAACGGATTTGAGGCGGACGTACTTCTGCCGCTGTCCGCGGCGATTCCAACGGCGGAGGCGATTTTTCAGGCGTATGAGTATGGGCTGGACGCGTCCGCTCCCTGGTTTGCGCGGATTCTGGCGTATTTTGAAAATACCGTGCAGGATATTCCGAAATACTGGGAGGACACCCCAAAAGAAGCCATGGAGTATCCTCACGCACCCTGGTGGCAGTGGGCTCCGTGCACGGTGTTCAATCCCAATCCCTGCGGCGTGGTGGCGTCGGCGTTTATCCGGCACGGCAGTCCGTCCCAGAAAGAGCTGGGCATGCGGATCGCGGATGACTGTCTGCGGCTGCTTCTGAGCGAGGATTTCTGCGGCGATCATGACACGCTGAATATGCTGGCGCTGGTGGAGGCGCTGACGGCGGTGGAATCCCCTTTGATTGGTGAAGCAGTGCTCCGTGCAGTGCGCCGCAGGATCGTGGAAAACACCAGCTTTGAGCGGGAAAAATGGCGGAGCTATAATTTCTGCCCGCTGGATTTTGTGTATTCTCCCGATTCGCCCTGGCTTTCCGCGGTGGAGCGCGGCGTGGAGGATGTGTTTGATTTCTGGCTGGACACCGTCGGCGGGGACGGCGTGTGGATGCCCAATTTCTCCTGGGGAGAGGACAGCGATGTATCCCGGCAGGTGACGCAGAACTGGAAAGGATATATTACCGTAAGGCGGGTAAAAATCCTGCAGGCGTTCGGTCGGGCGTAAAATGGAGGTGTTGCATTTGTTAAATGCAACACCTCCATTTTTCGCGTCTTTTCAGATTCCCCAATCCCGGGACGCGGCGTACAGCGCTTCTGCCCAGACGGCGCTTCCCTCATCGTTTGGATGTCCGCCGTAGCGGGCGATCTGGGGTGTTTCCGGGGATGCGGAGAGGATGGGACTCACATCCACATACCCGTCAGCACGTGCGGCGAGGGTGTCGCGGATGTATGCGTTCACGGTGTGCCATTTTTCCAGCCGTTCTCCTGTCTGATCAAAGGGCGGCAGGGACTGGATCACCACGCGGACGCCTGCTTTTTTCAGGCGCGTGACGATACAGGTCAGATTTTCGATGATCGAAGCGGCGGAATATCCCTTTTGAATATCGTTGACTCCCAGACAGAGGATCACAAGATCATTCTGCTTTGCCTTGTACAGCCATACACCGTCAGTCGCCGCATCGGCGGCGCGGGCGTAGCCGATGCCGATGTTCCAGTAGGCGTTCTCCGGACCGATCATCTCCGCCAGCCGGGCGTTCCAGTGCAGATAGGAATTCATCGTCGCGCCGATGCCCTGGGTGATGGAATCGCCGAGGAACGCAATTTTCGTCTTCACATCCCGGCGGCAGCCGATCATGGACGGCAGGGGAACGTGGGTGTCGCTGATCCACCGCCCGTCTTTTTCCAGAAATGTGGCGAGGCGTGTCTCCGGATGGAACGGCACGCGCTCCCGCCCGCGGAATTCGATCTCCAGACAGAGAAATTCACCTGCCTGTGCGTCCAGGATAAAGGGATCCGTGCAGTACATCTCGCCCGGTGAGACGGATTTTGTGGTATTGCCGCCGAAGGTCAGCGTCTGCATCACCGCCGGATCGGCGGGATCCTGCATGCCGCATGCGGGGACGATTCCGCCGCGGAGGGACAGAATCTCCCATGCGCCGCAGGGCATGTTGCGGACGGAGATGCTTCCGTCGGAGAAGGTGCTGTCCGTGGTATTGGAGAAGAGCAGGGAATACTCCATCTTCCCGCCGCAGAACAGTTTGTAATACACACGCCCGCGGCGCAGTGTGCCGTCATCCTCATAAAAAGACTGACTGGTGGAGCCGGCGAGGGAGTTGGATACGTAATTCTTGAAAAATTCCATGGTATGTCCTCCTGTATGTGTGGATAGGTGGGGAAATGCAGGAAGCTATAAGGGGGTGTGGGGGACGAAGTCCCCCGCTATAACTAAAAAACGGGGGGGCGCGGGTCTCAGGTGGAGACCTCAAAATGCAAAGCATTTTGAAGCGCTGACCGAGCCGGCAGGCGAGACCGCCCCTTGCACGCGGCGGTAGCCGCGGAAAAAGCTGCACTTGTGCATAGTGTATACAGTATGTGCTTAAGTTAATGACATTGGGGTCAAGGGGGGCTTGCCCCCTGAGGGAACGTGCGGTTTCGCTTTGCGTAAGGTGGAGAAAGCTGCACTTTAATCAGTGTTTACTTAAGCCCTCATCTTTCTTTCCTCACGTATGTTTCGGGGATGTGCCGAAGTGGCGCTTGTATGCCCGGCTGAACGGATAGATATCGCTGTAGCCAACGGCGGCGGCGGTCTCCGTGACGCTCCTTCCCTCCCGCAGAAGATGCCGGGCATTCTCCATACGGATCCGGGTCAGATACGCCGAGGGCGGCATGCCGTAGGCTTCTCTGAATATCCGGCGCAGATAGGCGGCGCTGATGTGGAATTCTCCTGCTATCCCCTCGCAGTGCAGTGCCGGATCCGCATACTCTGCCCGGATCACCGCAGCCGCACGGCGGGCGATGGGATGAGAAAGCGTACCGGTCTCCCGCCAGGATTCCGCCAGCAGGGCATACAGATGCTCCATGATCCGGAGATGGGCATCAGCCGTATCCTGCGCGCGCAGAAATCCGATGGCGCGGAAATGCTGCTCATGCGCAAAGGGGATCAGCGGACGGGGCGGGGGATTTTCCTGCAGCTGAAAGGAAAACAGCAGGCTTTCCGCCTCTTCCAGACAGGTATTGGTGTAGGATGCACCCCGGGGCACGAAAATCGGATGTGCCGCATCGGTGTGCAGGAGCTCCGTGCCGAAATCAAAGCGGAGCCGCCCGCGCAGAGGGACGATCACGGAAGCGGCGTAGCGGTCCTTCATGACCAGCTGCTTGCCGACAGGATCGTGCACGCGCAGAATATTGACGAATTCGGTTATGATCAGCCTGTCCATACTCCGCTCCTTTCTGTTGCGGTTCGGATAAATTCCGGTGCGCTGCGGCTATTGCCGTCCCGGAATGAATCCTGTATAATAAGGGCAGAATCCCATTTCAGACACGAAAGGAATCTGCATATGAATTTTCAGGGAAGATGTGCGATCGTTACCGGTGCCGCGGCGGGCATCGGATTTGCCAGCGCAGAACTGCTGGCGGAGGGCGGCGCTTCGCTGTATCTCACCGATATTGACGGGGAGAAGCTGGAGGAGTCCGCGCAGAAACTCCGCGAAACGGGCGTGACGGTATACACCGCCGCAGGCGACGTGGCGGATGAAAAATCGGCGTATGCCGCCGTGGCGGATGCCGCACAGAAATTTGGCAAAATCGACATTCTGGTGAACAATGCGGGGATCTACCGCCTGAAGCGTACCTCTTTTGCGGACAGTGAGCCGGATACATGGCGGCGGAAGATCGACGTGAACATCTACGGCACGCTGTACTATACCCACGCGGTTCTGCCCCATATGCTGAAAGCCGGCTACGGCAGAATCGTGAATCTGTCCTCCGTGGCGGCGGTGTACGGCATCGCCATGATGACGGATTACTCCATGACGAAAGGCGCGATACTGGGCTTCACCAAAGCGCTGGCGAAGGAAGTCACCGCCAGCGGCATCACGGTGAATGCAGTATCCCCCGGCAGTATCAGCGACGATCCGGACAAAATGCCGAATCATTCCTTTATGGGACGTTCGGGCAGTTTCAGAGAATGCGCGCAGGTAATTGCGTTTCTGGCAAGTGAGGAGGCGAGCTACGTCTCCGGTCAGAACTACATCGTGGACGGCTGCCGCAAGCTGATGTGATACTCACATTATAAACGCAATCGCGCGGCTTGTCAAGGGGAAAGGAAATTTCTGCGTTTGAGATGCGTCACCTTCCCTGAACATTCCGGGCAAATACAGCAATAAGTGCTGTGCAGATTTCGAAAATCCGCACAGCACTTTATCTGTGTTCAACTCAAATGGATTTCCCCGCAAGTCCCATGACAAAATCACAAACATTCTTTGTGGAATCGGGGCGGCGGAGATCCTGAATGCAGGCGCGCATGGCAGCCATGCGGTTCTCGTTTTCAAAGAGGCGGCAGACCAGCTCTTCCACGGTGCACATCTTGTTGACGGCGACGGCGGTGCCGTTGTTCAGAAGAAACTCCATGTTCCGCGTCTCCTGACCGGGGATGGGATTCACGATGATCATCGGCAGCTGTTTTGCCAGCGCCTCGGAGGTGGTCAGCCCGCCCGGCTTGGTCACAATGCAGTCGGAGGCGTCCATCAGACGGTCCACATAGTCCACAAATCCCAGATTCAGCACCTTGCGGCGGGTCTGCAGACTGTCGATCTGCGCTTTTGCGTGGGCGTTGTTGCCGCATACGCAGATGATCTGGAAATCGATGCCCGTTTCAAGCTGATCCAGCATGGTCAGCGTGTCGGTCATGTTGCCGTAGCCCATACTGCCGCCCATCAGCAGAAGCGTGGGCAGATGCGGATCCAGCTCCAGCGACCGGCGCGCCTCCTCTTTCGAAACGGAGACGGAGAATTTCGGATGAATCGGGATGCCGAAATCCCGCAGCTGTTCCTGCCGGAATCCCTTGCGGTACGCCTGATGGCGCAGCGCCATGGACGGGATGACCACATAATCGTTGGACGTGCAGTCCTCCCAGTAGGGATGGAACGTGAAATCCGTGAGAATTCCCACGGTGGGGACAGTGATCTTCTTCTCGCGCTTGAGCACGTCCAGAATCAGCCCGGCGAAAGGATGGGTGAAGATCACCGCATCCGGCGCGGCAAGGCGCAGATAGTCCCGGATCTCCAGAACGAACGGCATCTGTACGATCTGGGCGGGGGTGAATTCCATTTCTTTCAGCGTTCGGCGTTTTTCCGCCAGTCTGTATCCCAGCTTCCAGGCATTTTTGGCGTGGGAGGAGAACCAGAGGTAGGATTTGTTGATGGATTTCATCACCGCGGGGGAGACGTATCCGTAGGTGTCCAGAATTTCCGCCTGCACACCGTTGGCGGTGAAATAATCCCGCATGGCGCGGGCTGTGGAATTGTGACCCTCACCGGCGGTGACGGACATAATGATAATTTTCATAGAACCCTCCGAGTGGGAGAAGTGGATGGTTTTATTATAACGGAACAAGGCTTTTTTGTCAAGTGGATAGGCGCAAAAGCATAGATTGTCCCTGTGCCATCTTGACAAAAAGATAAAATATTGCTATAATATATAATGAAATAATTTGTGGCAAATTCTTTGCCGCGACAAATATAAAGGAGGTTTTCCCGATGAAAACCGTATGTTTTGGTGAAATCATGCTCCGTCTGGCTCCCGAAGGCTATCTGCGCTTCGTGCAGGCAGACAAATTTGAAGTTGTCTACGGCGGCGGCGAGGCAAACGTATCCGTTTCTCTTGCCAACTATGGCTATGACAGCGCTTATGTGACCAAGCTCCCCGATAACCCGATCGGTCAGAGTGCCGTGAACGCACTCCGCCGCTTTGGCGTTGATACTTCGAAGATCGTCCGCGGCGGTCCCCGTGTAGGTATCTACTACTGCGAGAAGGGCGCTTCCCAGCGTCCCTCCAAGGTTGTTTATGACCGCGCAGGCTCTTCCATCGCTCTTGCTAAGCGCGAGGATTTCGACTGGGAAACTATCCTGGACGGCGCTGACTGGTTCCACTTCACCGGCATTACTCCCGCTCTGGGCGGCGAGATGCCTGAGATCTGCATGGACGCACTGAAGGTCTGCCGCGCAAAGGGCATCACCACTTCCTGCGATCTGAACTACCGCAAGAATCTGTGGAGCACCGAGGAAGCCGGCCGCGTCATGGACGGTCTCATGAAGCTGGTTGATGTATGCATCGCAAACGAAGAGGATGCGGACAAGGTATTCGGCATCCGCGCCGAGAACACCGACGTTGACTCCGGCAAGCTGGATCACGAGGCATACAAGAGCGTTGCCCGTCAGCTTTCCGAGCGTTTCGGCTTCAAGAAGGTTGCCATCACCCTGCGCACCTCCATCTCTGCAAACGACAACATCTGGGCTGCTATGCTGTACGACGCTCCGTCGAATCAGTACTGCTTCTCCAAGAGCTATAACCTGCACATCGTTGACCGCGTGGGCGGCGGCGACTCCTTCGGCGGCGGTCTGATCTACGCTACCCTTGACGGCCGCGCTCCGCAGGACGTTATCGAATTCGCAACGGCTGCTTCCGCTCTGAAGCATTCCGTGGAAGGCGACTTCAACCACGTTTCTGTATCCGAAGTTGATTCCCTCATCAAGAGCGGCGGCTCCGGACGCGTACAGAGATAAGGAAGCGCGGGGAGGACCCTTTGAAAAGGGTCCTCCCCGTACCCCTCCCCTAAACCTTTATGGCAAATGTATGGATTCAGTCCGCGCAGATTTATACGTAAAAGTTCCGCTGTTCCTTTGAGATATCTCTTTATTAAAGTTTTTTGAAAGGGGTACGGGGGAATCTTTTTTTCAAAAAAGATTCCCCCGCGTATCTGCCATGTCCGATTATCGTCTGGTCTACGTCCTGAATCCCGCGGCGGGCAAGGGCAAATATCTGCCGGATGCGCGCCGTGCGGCGGAAGAGGCACACGCAGATGCCGTCCACATCACGGAGCGGCAGGGCGACTGCATTGATTTTATCGCGGAGACTTGTCTCAGAGATCCCCATACCCATTTTGTGGTGTACGGCGGGGACGGCACAGCGGGCGAAGCCGCTACGGGCATTATGCGTGCCGGCGCGGGCAGCCAGGCAATTCTGTCGATCCGCGCCTGCGGCTCGGGCAACGATTTTGCCCGGGGCATGAAGGAATTTCCGCCTCCGGACGGTGAGGATTCCCGCTGGCTGGATCTGATTGCCGTGAACGGGCGCTATGTGATCAATATCATGAACACCGGATTCGACTGCGACGTGGTGGAGAGTTCGGAGCGTCTGCGCCGTCAGCGCCAGATCCCGAACGGGCTTTCCTATATCGTAGGCGTGGGAACGACGCTTTCGCAGAAGAAAGTATTCAGCGGATCGCTGAAGCTGTACGGCGTGATCGATCCCGCATCCTCTGCGGTGCACGACGAGGAGATCGAGAGCAAATTCCTGCTCGTTGCGGCGGCAAATATGCCGTTCTACGGCGGCGGATTCAAGGCTGCGCCTGCGGCGGATCCCTCCGACGGACTGATGGACGTGGTGTTCATCCGCGACGTGAGCCGGATGCAGTTCCTCTCCCTCGTAGGCGGCTACCGCAAGGGAACCTACCTCAACACGGAGACGCTTAATCCCTATCCCAAATACCGCGGCGTGATCGAATACCGCAAATGCCGCACTCTCCGCCTCGACGGCGCCTCCCGCGTCTGTCTCGACGGCGAAATCATCCCCACCGCCGGCATCCACGCCGACATCGTACCCAAGGCTATACGGGTGAAGTAATAGAATTTTCCGGGGAAACCTTTTTGATAAAAAGGTTTCCCCGGACCCCTTCCCAAAACCTTCTGAACAAAATACAAATAAAGTGCTGTGCAGATTTTTACGTAAAAATTCGCACAACACTTGTTTTTATATATGCCCAAAAGGTTTCGGGGAGGGGTGCGGGGAACCCCCTTTGTCAAAGGGGGTTCCCCGCAAAATATATTCTCTTACTTCAGCATGCCCGCGAGAATTTCCTCGGCGGAGGCGAGAGCCTCGGGGATCTTCGTGAGATCCTTGCCGCCGGAGGTGGCACTGTCTGGACGTCCGCCGCCCTTGCCGCCGGTGATGGCGCTGACAGCCTTCAGCAGATTGCCCGCATGGGCGCCTGCCTTGACGGCATCGGCACCGCAGACAGCCAGGAAGTTCAGCTTGTCGCCCTGATGGATCGCGATAACACCTACGGCATCAGCGGTCTCCTTCAGCTTGTCGCAGAGGGAACGTGCGGCTTCCATGGACATTCCGCCCAGATCAGCGGCGATCAGAGATACGGCACCGACCTTCTTCGCGGAAGCACGGAGAGAATCCAGCTGACCGGATGCCAGCTTGGCGTTGAGGGATTCGATGGCGCGGCGCTCTTCCTTCAGCTCGTTCTGCAGCTGGGAGGCGCGCTTGGGCAGATCGGCGGTGTTGGCAGCTTTCAGTTCCTTCGCGGTCTCGGCGATCAGAGCGTCCTTCTGCGCCAGCAGAGACAGAACGCCGCTGCCGGTCACAGCCTCAATGCGGCGTACGCCGGCGGCTACGGATGCCTCGGAGATGATCTTGAACAGACCGATGTTGCCGGTGCTGGTGCAGTGGGTACCGCCGCACAGCTCGGTGGAGAAATCGCCCATCTTAACCATGCGTACAACCTTGCCGTACTTCTCTCCGAACAGAGCCATTGCGCCGTTAGCGCGTGCGGTCTCGATGTCGGTCTCCACGGTGTTGATTGCGTTGGCAGCCAGAATGTGCATGTTTACCAGTCCTTCGACCTTGGCAAGCTCCTCCGCGGTCAGTGCTGCGAAGTGCGTGAAGTCGAAGCGGCAGATCTCCTCGCTTACGTAGGAGCCGGCCTGCTCAACGTGATTGCCCAGTACGCTGCGCAGAGCTGCCTGCAGCAGATGTGCGGCGGAGTGGTTGCGCATGATCGCCTTGCGGCGGGAATCGTTGATGTCAGCGGTTACGCTGTCGCCCACGGAGAAGGATCCGTTGGCAATCGTGCAGAGGTGGATGTATACACCCTCGGATTTCTTTGTGTCGTAAACGGTTGCCATCTTGCCGTCGGCGTAGATGGTGCCGGTGTCGCCTACCTGACCGCCGCCTTCGCCGTAGAAGGGAGTGCGGTCCAGAACGATGGTGCAGTCGCCTTCGCTGACGCTTTCCACGGATTCGTCATCCACCAGAATGGCGATGATCTTTGCGTCAGAGCGCCAGTCGGTGTAGCCGGTGAACTCGGTCTTTGCCAGATCTGCCAGCAGAGTCTTCGAAGATTCGCTCCAGCCGCTGATGTTGGCGCGTGCTTCGCGGGCGCGGATCTTCTGATCCTTCATCAGAGCCTGGAAAGTCTCCTCGTCGATCCGGAGGTGATTTTCCTCGGCGATTTCGCGGGTGAGATCGATGGGGAATCCGAATGTGTCGTACAGCTTGAATACTTCCTCGCCGGAGATGGTGTCGGCGTTCTTCTCCACAGCCCCCCGGATCAGATCGGAGAGAATGGACAGACCGGCGTCGATGGTGGCGTCAAAGCGCTCCTCCTCCATGGAGAGAACGCGGCGGATGTAGTCCGCGCGGGTGTTCAGCTCCGGATAACCGTCGCAGCTCTCGGCGATGGCTACATTCACCATATCAATCAGGAACGG
>SVTS01000121.1 GCA_015063645.1 Oscillospiraceae bacterium
AAGGACCATCTCAATCGCCGAAGTTCCTTTCCCGCCCTCTTGCCCACCCTGCGGGTGAGCAATTCACCCACCCAATCTCCTTGGCTCACGGCATAATTTTCTCTGATACAGGTAAAAAACAGCGAAACAGGCTGATTCTGACAAAGGAGACACCCACAATGAAGAAATGCCGAAAATGCGGCGCCGTGCAGAGTGACGACCGCACGCAGTGCGTGGACTGCGGCGCGCTCCTCGGCGCACCGATGTCCGACGCGGATGAATCCCATGCCGACGCCGCGCTGGATGATAAACTGGATCGGCTGGCAGATCACGCAGAGGATTTCCACGTCTCCCTGCGGGACAAAATCTTCGGTATTCTGGCGATTCTGTGCATCATCGCCGCCGTTGTTCTGCTCAACCTTGCAGGGGTGGAAAAGAATAAAATTCCCGAGCCGCTGTCCCCTGAGCAGATTATCCTGAACGAAAACATCTCTTCCGCGGAAATAAGCGCATCCCGCCGGCATGCCGCTCTCCGCCGCACGCTGGATCAGTCCCGCACGGCGGCGCTGTGTACGGTTCTGGTCTGTTCCCTCGCGGCACTGCTTCTGCTCAAACCCCGGCTCATGTGGAATCTGGATACGCTGAAATACCGCCTGTTCTATAACTGGGATACCCCGCCAACCTGGCTTGCCGTAATCCTGCGCCGTGTATTCGCCTATATTTTCCTGATCGGCGGTGTGATCACCGCAGCGTACGGCTATTATCTGTATCTCTGACAAAGGAGTAACCATGTTTGATATCATGTTCGTCATCGTTCCCGTTTTCGTCACCGTCATCTTCGTGATCGTCATCGGTACCTTCATCGTCACCGCAGTACGCGGTGTCAGCGAATGGTCCAAGAATAACGCCTCGCCCCGCCTGACCGTGGATGCATCCGTCGTCACCAAACGGCAGCATAACACCTCCCATCGCACCCAGCACGGGCACCGGCATCATCATTCCTATTATTACGTCACCTTTCAGGTGGACAGCGGCGACCGGATGGAGCTGTCCGTCACCGGGCAGGAATTCGGTCTGATCGCCGAAGGCGATACGGGCAAACTGACCTTTCAGGGAACACGCTTCCTCGGATTTGAACGAAACCGATAAATTACTCATTAAACGGAGGAACCACCATGCATTACAACGGACAACCAATTTCCGACACAAACGGCAATCCCATTCACGCCCATGGCGGATATATGCTCCGCTATGGGGAATACTGGTACTGGTACGGCGAGGATCGCCGCGGAGACAGCTACGTCTCCTGCTACCGCTCCGCCGATCTCCACAACTGGGAACACCGGGGTACCGTTCTTTCCGCGAACAGCCCCACAAAATCCATGCGCGTCCACAGTGATCTTACCCTGCGGCGCAAAAACGTCGGCTCAAATACCACGCCATCCCTGAACGTAATCCCGCCGGAGGCGGGCAAAGTGAATATCGAACGCCCGAAAGTGCTGTACTGCCAGAAAACGGGGCAGTTCGTCATGTGGGCACACTACGAAAACGGCGAAAACTACAACGCCGCCGCCGCGTGCATCGCTACCTCGGATACCCCCGACGGGGAATTTACATACCGGGGCAGCTTCCGTCCCTACGGCAATATGTCCCGGGACTGCACCCTGTTCCTGGATGATGATGGAGAAGCATATTTCCTCTCCGCATCCCGGGATAATGCCGATTTGAAAGTCTACCGCCTCGCCCCGGACTTCATGAACGTGGATGAAGAGATCCGCACCCTGTTCCAGGGCGAATACCGGGAAGCCCCCGCCGTGTTCAAGCGGAACGGAAAATATTATATGCTCTCCTCCCACTGCACGGGATGGGCGCCGAATCAGGGCAAATACGCCACCGCCGACCGCATGGACGGACGCTGGAGCCTGCTCACGAATTTTGGCGACAGCACCACGTTTCTCTCCCAGCCCGCATTCGTGCTGACGCCGGATAACGGCAGAGTGATCTACGTGGGCGACCGCTGGGGCGGAGGAGGCGCCGCCTATTTTGACTCCACCTATGTAATGCTGGAACTTCAGTTTGACGAAAACGGTGCGATGCATATGGAATACGCCGAAGAATCGGCACTCTGAGCATCTTATTCCCCATAATCCCCAATAAATACGCAAGAAAGGCTCATATCCATGAACGAAATCCGCCTGCGCGGCGCGCGCATGCATAATCTGAAAAATATCGACCTCACTATCCCCCGGGATGCGCTGACCGTGTTCACGGGACTCTCCGGCTCGGGCAAATCCTCCCTGGCGTTCGATACCCTCTACGCGGAAGGACACCGCCGCTTCGTGGAATCCCTCTCCTCCTATGCCCGGATGTTCCTCGGTCAGCTGGATAAACCGGATCTGGATTCCGTGGAGGGACTTTCCCCCGCCATCGCCATCGACCAGAAAACCACATCCAAAAACCCCCGCTCCACCGTGGGTACCGTTACCGAGATCTACGATTACCTTCGCCTGCTTTATGCGCGGCTCGGCACACCGCATTGCCCCGTCTGCGGACGGGAGATCCGCCAGAGAGGCGTGGATCAGATTCTCGACGAGATCATGACCCTCCCGGAGGGGACCCGCTTCCTCGTGGTATCCCCCGTTGTCCGGGGCAAAAAAGGCCGGCATGAAAAAGTCTTCGCCGATGCGCTGAAACGCGGCTTCGTCCGCGCCCGGGTGGACGGCGTTGTCGCCGATATCGTGGATGATATGGGTCTGGATAAAAACCAGAAGCATACCGTTGAGCTGGTCATCGACCGCCTCGTCATGCGCCCCGATATCCGCTCGCGCCTGTCCGATTCCGTGGAGACCGCCCTGCGGGAGGGCGACGATACCGTCATCATCGTCACCGTTCCCCGTGAGGGTGACGGCGTTGTCACCGAATATTCCACCCGCTACGCCTGCCCGGAGCATAATATCTCCTTCGGCGAGCTGGAACCGCGGATGTTCTCCTTCAATAATCCCTTCGGCGCATGCCCGAAATGCGCCGGCATCGGCGTGCTCCGCGCCGTATCCCCCGAAAAGATGATGCCCGATATGTCCCTGTCCCTGGAGGACGGCGGCATCGCCGTCAACGGATTCAAATCCCTCTCCGAGGAATCCTGGACCGGTCCGCTTTTGATGGCGGTGGGCAAAGCCCACGGCTTCACCATGGATCAGCCCCTCTCCACCTTTTCTCCGGATGCCATGCGCGCCCTCCTCTACGGTACCGGCGAGGAGATGTACGACATCGTCCGCTATTTCGGCAAAATGGGACGCCGCCAGCTGGCAAAATGGGACGGCGTGGTCAATATCGTCAACTCCCGCGTCAATATGAACTCCTCCGAAGCGGATTACTACGAGCAGTTCATGGAGGAAAATGAGTGCCCCGACTGCGGCGGTCAGCGGCTGAATCCCGCCGCACTCTCCGTCACCGTGGGCGAAAAGAATATCCACGCCCTCACCTCCCTTGCCATCGGTGACGCGCTGACGTATATCAATTCCCTCACCTTTACCGCTGAGGAGGAAAAAATCGCCCGGGAGATCATGAAGGAACTCCGCTCCCGCCTCAGCTTCCTCATCAACGTGGGGCTGGATTATCTCACCCTTGCCCGCCGCGCGGGTACACTCTCCGGCGGCGAAGCCCAGCGTATCCGCCTCGCCACCCAGATCGGCTCCGCCCTCACCGGCGTGATGTACGTCCTGGACGAGCCGTCCATCGGTCTGCACCAGCGGGATAATTCCCGCCTGATCGGCACTCTCAAACGACTCAGAGATCTGGGCAATACCGTCCTCGTGGTGGAACACGATGAGGAAACGATGCTGGCAGCTGACTGCCTCGTGGATATCGGTCCCGGCGCAGGCATCCACGGCGGCGAGCTGGTCTACGTCGGCTCTCCCGCAGAGATCGGCAAGTGCGAAAACTCCGTCACCGGCGCATTCCTCACAGGCAAAAGACAGATCGCCGTACCGAAAGAACGTCGTCCCGGCAACGGAAATTTCCTCACCGTCTACGGCGCGCAGGTGAATAATCTGAAAAATATCGACGTAAAAATCCCCCTGGGATGCTTCGTCTGCGTGACCGGCGTCTCCGGATCGGGCAAATCCTCCCTTGTAAACGGCATCCTCTATCCCGCCCTTGCCCGTAAACTGAACCGTGCATCCGCATGGCCGGGCAAGCATAAGGGAATCGACGGCATGGATACGCTAGATAAGGTCATCGCCATCGACCAGAGCCCCATCGGACGCACGCCGCGCTCCAATCCCGCCACCTACACCGGTCTGTTCACCGATATCCGCGATCTGTTCGCAAAAACGCCCTCTGCCAAATCCCGCGGCTACACGGCGGGACGCTTCTCCTTCAACACCAAGGGAGGCAGATGCGATGCCTGCGAAGGCGACGGCGTAAAATGCATCGAGATGCATTTCCTTCCCGACGTGTATGTAAAATGCGACGTGTGCCACGGCGCACGGTATAACCGCGACACGCTGGAAGTGAAATATAAGGATAAATCCATCGCGGACGTGCTGGAAATGCCCGCCGAGGAAGCGTGCGAATTCTTCGCCGATATCCCGCGGATTGCGTCCCGGATCAGAACGATCTGCGACGTGGGACTGGGATACGTAAAGCTGGGACAGGCAGCAACAACGCTGTCCGGCGGCGAGGCCCAGCGGGTGAAGCTGGCGACGGAACTGTCGAAGCGATCCACCGGCAAGACGATCTACGTGCTGGATGAGCCCACCACGGGACTCCACTCCGCGGACGTGGAGCGGCTGATCGAAATCCTGCAGCGTCTGGTGGACGCGGGAAATACCGTGCTGGTGATCGAGCATAATCTGGACGTGATCAAAGTGGCGGATCACATCATTGATATGGGTCCCGAAGGCGGCGACGCCGGCGGAACCGTCATCGCACAGGGAACGCCCGAGGAGATCGCGCAGGTAAAGGAATCCTATACGGGACAGTTTCTGAAAGATAAGCTGGGGATGTGATCTGCACATTGGTGCGAATTTTTGCGCCGCGCATGCGGTGCTCAGGGAGGGGAGAAGGAACTTCGCCCCTCCCTCTTGCACGCTTCACGTGCAATTCACCCTCTCCTCATCTCCTTGCCTCGCGGCAAAAAACAGATTCTCAAACAAAGCGCGGGAAGATTTTGCAATGCAAAATCTTCCCGCGCTCAGACTATTGACAAAGTCTGCTTGCAAAAAAATTGCACAAAAAAGGGCGAAAGGAAAGAATCCCTCTCCTTTCTCTGCGTTCGCTTTTGACAGTGTTTGTGCTAAATGACAACTGTTTCTTGGGTGCTGACATATTGTCAGCAAACTGGGGTGCCTTCGGCGAAAAAATTACTTTGCGTTTGCGGCAACGATGTCAGCCACCGCTTTATCCCATGCATTCTGTGCTGCGGTGAGCTTGGATGCATAAGCGGAAGCAAAACCGCTGGGATTGCTCTTGGCGGGATTATTCAGGCATGCACTGACGATGTTTGCGGTATAGGATGCATACTCCATCAGGGTGTTCTTAGTCAGAGTGCTCATAACGATATCAATGCACTGACCGGAGAGCGCATCACGGGAATACTTGGATTTCAGCATCGTTTCCAGGAAAGCGTCGATGTAAGTACGGTGTGCTTCGCCGCAGAGGGCTTCCATCGTGGCGCCAACCATTTCGAATGTCTTGTCATCCACGTTCATCGGAACGCTCAGAACAGAGCCGGAGTCATGGGGGTAAGAGACGTAATTCTCCTGCGCCTCATCCAGCTTCGGCATGGGGAGAATGCCGAACTGCTGCTCCATGGCGCGGAAATTGTCGCCTGCGGGCTGCCCGAGGCGGTTGAACATGAACATCGCATGTCCCTCGATGAAGGTGGGGGACAGCTTGGACAGACCTTCGCTGATGCTCCATGCGGCACCGGTTTCATTGAGGAGTCTATACATCTTCTCAACGGCAAGGATTGAACGGTCATTTTCCATTCCGATAGTCAGCTTGCCGTCCTTGACGGTGTACATTTCCAGATCGCATCCCATAAACAGATGGGACAGCTCCTCACCTTTACTTTGTGAGAAGCAGAGACCGTAGATGTCCCCTGCATCCTGCTTGCCGTCACCGTTGACATCCTTGTATCTGCCCTGAGCCAGCTCAAAGACTTTGTCCAGCGTGAGCTTGCCGTCCAGCGTCAGGCGGTACAGCTCATCGGGATCGCCGTAGGCATCCTGATACAGATCCTTATTAAAGAAAGTGACGCCAGTCTAGGATAGGTTGGTCAGAAGCATGTCGCCCACGATGAACTGGCGAGATTTTCCGTCCATGGAGAGGGCTTCATTGGCAAATTCCCACCACCAGGGCTGTGCGTAATCCACGTGGGGAATCTCGGAGATGTCACGCATGTAGAGATTCATGCCGATGCCGGCGGAGGTGTTGCCCGTCAGCAGGAGCATATTGTAGTCATCCGATGACGCCATAACGCTGGAGCGGATGATGGCGCGGTCGCCGTCCAGGGTGCCGCCTGCGGTGGGAACCCAACTCAGGGTAATATTCAGACGCTCGGCAACATTTTTGTTGCGCTCCCATACCGCGTCGGATACGGGATCGCCGATGTTGTCAGTGCCGCATACGTCGTTGCGGATCCAGTAAGAACCTTTGATGCCCTCCACGTCACTTTTTGTGCCACGGAAGAGCACAGTGACTGCCGCACCGTTATAGTTGAGATTGTCGGGCAGATTGTCAAAGTGATTGGCGCGGAGTGTCGGATCCAGTGTGGTCTCCGCTTCCGTGACAACAATTGTTGTGTCCGCAGATTCGGCATTGTCCTGCTGTACGGGATCGGATGAACAGGCAGTAAAAGCACCTGCCGTCAGGATTGCCGCAAGAAAAACAGACAGAATACGTACAATGTCATTAACTTAAGCATATACTGTATACAATATGCACAAGTGCAGCTTTTTTCGCCGCTAACGCGGCGAGACGGGGGAGGAACCATCTCACACGGCGAAGTTTCCTCCCCCGCCACCCCTGTCTCCTTGCCTCTGACAAATTGTGTAGACATTTTCAACAAAAAAAGATGCCCGGAACTTCACCATAGGTGAAGTTCCGGGCGAAAATTTATGTATGTTGTCTAAAACTAACTATCAAGCCAAGGAGATTGGGGTGCAGGGGAAAGGAACTTCGGCGCCTGAGATGGTCCTTT
>SVTS01000122.1 GCA_015063645.1 Oscillospiraceae bacterium
GGGTGTGGGGGCAGGAAACTTCGCCGAATGAGATGGTTCCTGCCCCCACATGCAGAAACGAGGGCTCGATGCCCTCGTTTCTGCACCGCGGCATACGCCGCGGAAAAAGCTGCACAGCAGCATATGTATACAGTTTTGCTGAGTCAAACGCCTCGCTCACGCCCCAGCGGATTCGTGACACTTCTCAATCAGTTCCATAACGGCAAGCGATTCATGGACTGCCACGAAGGGCGCCTTGTCCTCTGCGTAGAATTCGTATGCCTTCTGATAGAAGTCCACATTATACGCCGGATCGGGCTTGATCTCCTCTTCATGCCACGGGAAAGCATCGTCCTGATTGTACTTGCGGCCTGCGGCGGCAAGCTCCTCGGAGACCTCCACATCGGGCACTTCCTTCGGATCGAACCAACGGACACGGATGGGGTCTCTGCCGCTGTTGGACTGGCAGATCACCGCGCCATAGGGACCCATAATGGTGAACGTGGGACCGGCAAGGGCAGCCGCCTGGGAGATATCCAGATTCAGCACCGTGCCGCTTTCCGTTTCAAAGATTGCCTTGACCATATCATCCGCATCGCCTACGGAGATGATCTTGTTGGTGATGCAGTGCAGACGGGTGACTTTCTCCTGTGCGAAATACAGAAGCAGATCGATATAATGCGCGCCGTAGTTATTCAGCATGCCGCCGCCGTATTTTACAAGGGACTGCCAGTCGCTGCGGCGGTTATAGCTCCAGGATGCCATGCTGATCAGGTACGGCTTGCCGATGATGCCGGAATCGATGATCGTTTTGATCTGATTGTCCACGCCCTTGGCACGGTGGGGCTGATATACCATCAGCTTCCGTCCGCTTTCCTCGGCGAAATCGGCGATCTGCTTTGCGGAAGCGTAGTCAATCGCCATGGGCTTATCAAGGAATACGTCACAGCCCATGCGCATCGCGGTGCAGGCGTGCTCCGGATGGAGATGGGTGGGAGAGCAGATCACCACCAGATCGGGATGCTCCGCATCGATCATGGCGGCAACGTCGGTGTAGCCGTTTACGCCGAATTTTTCCTTTGCTTCATCCAGACGCTCCTGCGCCACGTCCACAACGCCGACGAGGGAGAACTGCTCCTTATGGGAGACGATCTGGGGAATATGGAACTGCCAGCCGATTCTGCCGAGACCGACGACAGCGGTTTTGATAACTTTCATCGTATTACCTCTTTTTCCGGAATAATCCTTTAATTGAATCTATTGTACCACGCCGGACGTTCTTTTGCAATGTATTTGACAAAATATTTTACAGAAATTGTTTGCTATCCCCGCCGCCCGCCCGGAAAATTCCCGTTGCAAAGTTACATGAATCTGTGATATAATGTACACAGCATACAGATAACTGTACTTATATGACAGTTTGCTGTGTACGCGAGCCTGCCGCGCGGACTCTGTCCGCGTTCCGCTTCGCGGAATTCCGGCAGTCTCCGAAGTATAGCTGAAAACAATGTACACAGCATATTGAAAGCCGTACTTATACGACAGTTTGCTGTGTACGCGAGCCTGCCGCGCGGACTCTGTCCGCGTTCCGCTTCGCGGAATTCCGGCAGTCTCCGAAGTATAGCTGAAAACAATGTACACAGCATACTGAAAGCCGTACTTATATGACAGTTTGCTGTGTACGCGAGCCTGAAACAGCATTTACAAGTCATAAATCATGCAACCCGCAGAGGAAAAACAACGATATGAGCGAAGCTGAATTCAACAGAATACTGCAGACGGCATGGCCGGACTGGTTTTATCTGTACGTTCTGGGACGGGGAACATACGGCACGGTCATTCTTGCCGGCAGGCAGGACGGACGCCGTGCTGCCGTGAAAATGATCAACATCCGCACAGACAGGGCGGATGCCGGCATTTTTCCGGAGAGTTCCTCGGTCTGCTATATGAAGGACACCCACGGCGAGGCGGTGGAATCCTGTCTGCGGGAAATTGCTCTGCAGCGTTCCCTTGCGGGACATCCCAACATTGTCGCTCTGGAGGATTCCGCCGTTCTGCCGGATGAGGACGGCAGCGGCTGCACGGTGCTGATCCGCATGGAACAGCTGCGTCCGATCCGGGACATGTTTCCGCTGTCGGAGAAGGATGTGTACCGGATGGGCTGCGATATCTGCGATGCGCTCTGCGCCTGCGCAGAGAAGAATATCCTCCACCGGGACATCAAGCCGGACAACATATTTTACGCGCCGGACGGCAGCTGCAAGCTGGGGGATTTCGGCATCTCCCGCCTGCAGGAAAGCGGACGTACCGAGATGACGGTGCACATGGGCACGCCCATGAACATGGCGCCCGAGATGTCGGCGGGCACCCGCTATGACAGCCGCGCGGATCTGTATTCGCTGGGACTGGTGATGTACACTCTGCTCAATGACGGGCGCGGTCCGTTCCTGCCGGCGGACAAGCATCTGCTCTCCACAGCAGACCGGCTGGATGCGCAGACAAAACGTCTGCGGGGCGATCCTCTTCCACCGGCGAAGAATGCATCCCCGGAAATGTCCCGCTTTCTGGCGAAAAGCTGTGCATTCCGTCCCGGGGATCGCTGGCAGAGTGCGCAGGAAATGCGCTCCGCCCTGCGCACTCTGTACACTTCCGACACCGCTCCCGCTTTCCGGCGGAAACACATCCGGATCTGTGCCGCGGCGGCACTGTCAGCGGCGTTCATTCTGTATCTCAGTCTGCGCACGACGCCGGAGCCGACTGTATCCGACAACGCTTCCCCCGTTTTACCGGAGACGGAACAGAATGACTCCGTCCCCGCCACGACCGCCGTAACTGCCGTATCCGCCGTCCCGGCGGATACGGATCCGCAGCCTGCCTTATCCCCGGAAGGGGCAATTGTCTGGAACGATCCTAATCTGGAAGCGTGCATCCGTGACATTCTCGGGAAACCCGAGGGCGCGATCCTGCCGGAAGACGTGATCACCGTCAGCACACTGACTCTGAAAGCAAAGCAGATCACCGACATCTCCGCCCTGCAGTATTTCACAAATCTGACCGATCTCCATCTGACGGACAATCTGATCACCGATATCCGTCCCCTTGCCGCACTGACCCGCATCACCGTGCTGGATATCAGCTTGAATTACATATCGGACATCAGTTCTCTCTCTTCCCTTAAGAATCTGGAACGGCTCAACATGCGCAGCAACCGGATCACGGATCTCTCGCCCATTGCGGGGCTGACAAAGATGCGCGTGCTGGATTTTGTGAATAACAAGGTGACGGATCTCTCTCCGCTGAAGGACATGGGGAAATTACAGCGTCTGGTCTGCGCAGCGAACGGAATCCGGGATATCAATGTCCTTGCGGGCATGCCGTATCTGATGGATGTGAATCTGAAATACAACAAGATCACGGATCTGACGCCGGTTTCCCACGTTTCGGCAAAATGTCTGCTGAACATCTCCGGAAATCCCCTTGAGGATCTCACCCCTGTTGCGCACGTGACGCTTCTGGTGACGGATGAGGGACCGTGAACAACGGCACGGAAGTCCGACAAAGCTCATGAATCAAACAGGGGCTGTTGCAAATATTGGAATTATCCCCATATTTGCAGCAGCCCGCCCGTAATGTCCCCATGAAATGGGGGCATTACGGGAAATTCCGTAGGAATTTGTGGCGAGCGTTTCCGTTTTTTGCCCATGAACGGGCAAAAATGACCGTGTAAACGGTCAAGGAAAACTCGCGGAGGTGTTGCATTTATTAAATGCAACACCTCCAATGATTTATCAGGATATTCGCGTCCGCATTATTTTTTCAGACTGCCGTGACCGTCCACGAATGCGCGGAGATATTTGCCCGCGAAACGGACGAATTCTTCCAGCATGCAGCCGAAGCGCATCGCCAATTCAAAATTGTACACGCCCGTATAGCCGATATCATCCAGTGCGTCGAACACGGCGGGCCAGTTGATATTGCCCTGGCATGGCAGAAGATGATCGTCCCAGTGGCTGTTGTTGTCATGCAGGTGCAGGATGCTGATATCGCTGCCGAGGATGCGGATCATATCCTCCGGCGGCGGTACCCAGAAGGACTCCGCTTCGTGGGTATGTCCCGTATCCACGCACATGGTTTTATACGTTGTATTCATATGGTCATACTGCCACTTGAACTCGGTGGGATCGGCGAAGAAATCCCGGATCCGCGCACCCTTGATGCGAGCCGCACCGAAAGTTTCCAGCGCGATCTTCACCTTATATTCCTCCGCCCAGGGGATAAAGGTATCAAACATATCCGACGACACTTTCCGCATCACGTCCGGGGGCTGTTTGTCCCAGCGGCTGGAATTGGGGAAATGGATCACGCAGCACGGACTGCCCAGAATGGACGAAGCTTTCAGATCCAGCTCTGTGAGGCGGCGTACCTCCTCGTTATGCGCCTCGTCCTCGGGCCAATACGTACCTGTTCTGCCGTGAGTCTGAGAGATCTCCAGCCCCAGGGATTCCGCTTTCTCCCGCATGGCGGTGAAATACGAAACGAATTCATCCTCCGATTTGCTGTACACTCCTTTATCCAGGGGGTAGCCGCCCAGACCGATATCCACAGCGTCGAAGCCGCTCTCTTTGACGATTTCCAGACCGCGGTCGATGCCGTACTGTACCAGCAGAGCACGGCAGCTGATTCCTATTTTTTTCATGATACTCTCCTTTGGCGGATTTTGGTATCTTTAATTATAATTATAGCATCTTCTGCGTCGGGGCACAAGCCCCTGAGAAAAAAGGGATACGAAAAAAGCTCCTATCCGCTTACTTCCCCATAATCTCCGGGAAATCCGCCAGCACACGGGCATACATCGCCATGGCACCCACGGGGGTGGGATGGACATTATCCGCGGAGATCATGCCGGGGTACCAGTTCAGGCTGCGGTGTGCGCCCACTGCCTTGGCGACGTCTATATAGCGACAGCCGGATGCGCGGATCCACTCGTTCTTCGGCTCATGATTCACCAGAGGATTGGAGGGCATGGTGGAGAGCACGGGGGTGATTCCCTCCGCTTCGCAAAGCGCGAGCAGTTCTTTTGTATTCTTCAGCCAGCGCTCGTTGACCGAATTACCGCCGATTTCACCGTCGAAGGTGAAATTATCGCTCATGGCAGCGATCTGCTCGGGTGTGAGCGACTCCGCCCAGCGGGAATCGGCGTCGTTTCCGCCCAGATGCCAGACGATAAATTCCGGCTTGCCGCGGGTAAGCGCCATCCGGATCTCCTGCAATCCCCGCTCGGCTTTCATGCCGCCAAATCCGGCGATCATCACGTCGGAATAGCCGTCTTTATACAGATAATAGGGCCAGCGGGCGGGATTTGTCAGTCCCAGATAGGACGCGCCGAGGATCCAGATCTTTGCGGCATAGGTATCGGTGAACCAGCTCAGTTTTGCATCCGTGAGCGTGCAGTTTTCCGCCGCAGCGAAAACACTTCCGTTCCAGCCGCGCCAGTTATTGGATCTCTCCGATTTATACATGCCCGATACGGAGGAGACGGTGAACGCCGCGCCGCCGTTTGCCACATCCACATCGATCACGACGCTGACGTAACTGTCAATCTTCAGCCCGTGAGGCGTGGGCGGAAGCACTTCCACCTCTGCCGGATCACGGAAGGAATAATATGTATATACGGCAACAGTTTCGGCAGTCAGTTCCAGCCAGGTGCCGTAGGTCTTTTTGTACCCGTGACCGACGCGGATCACGCCGTCACCGAGGGGGTCCGTCTCGCAGATAAAGGAGATATGCTTTTTATCCTTCTGCACACTCTCCTCCGTCTCCAGAATCTCGCCGGGGAGCAGTTTTTCCGCTTTCGCGGTAAAGGGAACGATTGTCATACATACACCTCACTGAATTCTTTTTCTGATCTGTTCTGCATAAAAGACCGGGAGAATGACGGAATCCGGCACTCTCCCGGTGTTTTGTTATTCTGAGGAAAACGCCTGCCGGCGATTACTGCATTGCCAGCTCCGCGCGGTATGCGCAGTACCGGTGCAGGAATGCGGCGATATCCGCGCGGGTCGCTTCCTCAGCAGGATTCAGCACGCCCTCTTCCACAGAAACGTAGATTCCCTTCATGGTCAGCCAGCAGATAGCTTCATACGCCCATTCGGAGACCTCTGCCGCATCACTGTAGCGGAGCGGGAACATCCACATACCCTTGAATCCGCCGCCCATCTTCTGCTCATAGCGGTACAGAATCACGGCAAGTTCTTCGCGGGTGATGGGATCATCGGGATTGAAGCGGCCGTCATAGCCCTGGACAATGCGCTCCGATGCCGCCCAGCGGACAGCCTCGCTGTACCACATATCCTGCGGCACGTCTGCAAAGTTCATCGCGTAATTCACCACAGGCTCTCCTGCCAGACGCCAGAGAGTCGTGATGAGCGTGGCACGGGACGCACTCGCGTCGGGAGCGAAAGTATCGTTCTCAATCACGCCGTTCATGATGCCGTTTTCACTTACGTAGGCAACGTCCTCATAGAACCAGTCCGCCTCGGTAACGTCCGAATAGGGATTCTTCCAGCCGATTTTCTCGAATACAACTTCGATCCTGTGCTGTTTCCGCACGTTTTCAAAGGTATATTCGCTTACTGCACCGACGGATTCGCCATTGACGATTACGTCTGCTACGGCGTAACCCTCGTCGGGCGTGATGGTATAGGTGATGTCCTGATTATACCGCACGGAGGAGCGGTCTGCGACAGCCGTACCGCCCTCTCCTGCCATGACGTCAGGAATGAAATTCTTCGTCAGCATAATCATAATCATCTGCAGCATGACGGGATCGATCGCCGGAGAGGAGGAACTCCCGTCTTCTTCTGTTTCGCCGCCGGTGCCGCCATCCTCGCCGGCACTGCCGGGAACAAAGTCATAAGTCTCATTCGGCACAACCGTGACATTCTCCGTACGCTGCGGAACCTCGGGAGCCACCTCGGGAGGCATGCCGGGCATATGGTTGGTAAAGTAGATATCGGTTACTTCCTCCGGAATATCAAAGAAATACAGAGAGCTTTCGCCGATCCGCGCACCCTGGTCATAGTGCATGATGCCATCCATCCGGAAG
>SVTS01000123.1 GCA_015063645.1 Oscillospiraceae bacterium
GCTGGATAAAGAGGGGAAACTCCATATCGAGCGCGCCGGACTTGCGGCATTTGCCCACGGCGAGTACTATGAACTCGGTAAAAGAATCGGAACATTCGGCTTTTCCGTCAGAAAAAAAGGAAAACATCCGCCGAAACAGAAGAAATAATAAAACTGCCGTCCGACAGGACGGCAGTTTTATTTGTCTGTTTTCAGTTGTCAGCGTATGCACAGAGCAGATCAAACGTGTTCTGTACACCGTCTTTGTGCGAACGCTCATATCCGTGAGAGGCATATACGCCGGGACCGATCAGTGCATGGCGAACATCGAAAGTACGTACTGCGGTATCACCGTCGGAGGAATAATGACCGTATACATCCACGGCGTAGCCAAGTCCCTTTTCTTTTGCCAGTGCGATCAGCCGGCTTACGCTGGCATAATTGAACGGACCGCTTGAATCCTTGACGCAGATGGAGACCTCATGTTCCGTGCAGGTGACGCCTTCACCCACACAGCCCATATCCATGGCGAGAATTTCGCTGACGCCTTCCGGCATCGTGGCGGCACCGCCGTGTCCCTGCTCTTCAAATACGGTCAGATGCAGCCAGAGACGGCGTTTCGGCGTGATGTTTTCCTCTTTCAGACGGCGGGCATATGCCAGCGCGATGGCGACGCAGAGCTTGTCATCCAGAAAATGTGCCTTGATGTAACCGGAATCTGTGATCATCAGCCGGGGATCGAGGCAGATAAAATCGCCCACCTCAATGCCCAGTTTGCGGACATCATCAGCGGAATGGACATTTTCATCCAGCACACATTCCACTGTGTCATAAGTGCGGAGAGTGGCGTTGTGTACCTGTCCGCCGGCAACATGGAGGGACGCGTTGACAAGTTGAATCGTTCCGTCATATACCTCACCGGTACGGGTGTGTACGCGGACGCATTCGCCGTCTGCATTATTGGCGGTGAGTCCGCCAAGCGATGCCATTTTCAGTCTGCCGTTGGACTTGATCTGGGAGACCATAACACCGATGGTGTCCAGATGAACGGAGATCAGAAGACCGTCCTCCGCATCCTCACCGCCCAGACAGCAGAGCACGCCGCCTTTTTTTGTCAATTTGGGCTCGTACCCCAATTTGCGCAGAAGATCCATACTGTAATCGGCAACGGCTTCCGTATACCCGACAGGGCTGTCAATAGCCAGCAGTTCCCGCAGTATATCCAGGGACCAGGAAAGAGAAGAATCGTTCATAAATGTTACCTCACATTCAGTTTCTGACATTATTATACGTGAATTATGTACGGGTGTCAAGAGGTTTTTGTTCGAATAAATACAGCAGAGCGTGCGCATCCTCTTGCATTTGACGCAGATTTGTGATATACTATATTCTGTAAAATTATCGAAAGGCGACGAACATTATGGAATACAAAATTTCTGACAATCTGGCTTCTCTGAAGCCGTCTGCAATCCGCGAAATCTTCAAGAGTCTCACCGATCCCACTATCATCAGCTTTGCGGCAGGAAATCCCTCCCCTCTTTCTTTCCCCGCAAAGGAACTGGGTGAGATTTCTGCCGACATTTTTGAGAATTCCGCTGCTGCCGCACTGCAGTACGGCATTACCGAAGGTTATCCGCCGCTGCGTAAAGCCGTTGCGGAGCGCTTGCAGAATAAATTCCGCATCGGACGTGAATTTGATACCACGATCATTACCTCCGGCGGTCAGCAGGGGCTGGAACTTGCCTGCCGCGCACTCTGCAACCCCGGCGATGTGGTTCTGTGTGAGAATCCCAGCTTCATCGGCGCGCTGAATGCATTCCGTGCCGTTGGTGCTAAGACGGTCGGCGTACCGCTGCATGAGGACGGTATCGATCCTGCCGAGCTGGAAGAGGCGCTGATTGCGTATCCCAATACGAAGATGATCTATCTGATCCCCACCTTCCAGAATCCCGGCGGAACCACCACATCCGCTGAAAAGCGTAAGGCGATCTACGCGATCGCCAAGAAGCACAGCGTCATGATTCTGGAGGATAACCCTTACGGCGAACTCCGCTTTGCCGGTGAGGATATCCTGCCGATCAAATCCATGGATGAGGACGGTATCGTGATCTACTGCTCTTCTTTCTCCAAGATCCTCTCCTCCGGTATGCGTGTGGGCTTTGTCTGCGCTCCGGATGCCATTGTGCAGAAGATGGCAGTTGGCAAGCAGTGCGAGGACGTGCATACCAACCAGTTCTTCCAGATGCTTTGCCACCGCTTTATGACCGAGCGGGATCTGGACGGTCATATTGCTAAGATCCGCACGCTCTACCGCGAAAAGTGTACGCTGATGCTGGATATGCTGGATAAGCATATGCCCAAGGAGGTACACTATACCAGGCCCGAGGGCGGTCTGTTCATCTGGTGCACTCTGCCGGACGGCGTGGATATGAACGCATTCGTCAAAGCGGCGATTGCGAAGAAGGTCGCCGTTGTGCCCGGCACGGCATTCAACTGCGATACGGAAGCTCCGTCCCAGTCTTTCCGTCTGAATTATTCCACTCCGTCGGATGACGATATTCGCCGCGGTATCGAGATGCTGGGCGAAGTTGCACGGGAGATGCTGGGCTGAAAAGCGAAATCATAGACGGGGGAGGTGTCCGTATGCGCAAAAGTATTCTGAAAGCCATATTTCTGCTTTTGATATGTGGAGTTCTCCTCGCCGCATGCGGCGGAGAACCGCAGAGAATTTCTGTGCATAAAACACATGCTGCCTCCATTGAATATGCCGGCGAAGCGGGCTACCGTTTGATTACCAGTGAGGTCAGTAAGCTGTGGTCACTGGATTCGCTGCTTATTGAACCGACAGAGGAGCCTTTTTCCGGGGATTGGATATACCGCCTGACGTACGAACCGGATTTTTTCATGGAATACGGGAGAAATATCGTTGTTCTGTTCGGTGAGAAGAATCTGTCCCTGAACGGCGAGACTTATACCGCGGCACCCGGTGTCGATTATGCGGATATTCTCGCATGGGCTGAGGGAAAGTACAAGTATTTTACCGATTATCCCCTGTACACGGAGCCGGACGCGTGGAAAAATGTGTCCCAGAATAATTGAGGTCAAAGATGTTTATTGATAAAATTCAAATCTATACAAAAGCCGGCAACGGCGGCAACGGTGCCGTGTCGTTCCGCCGGGAGAAGTATGTCGCAAAAGGCGGTCCCGACGGCGGTGACGGCGGCAACGGCGGCAATATCATCTTCCGGATCGATCACGGTGCCAATACATTGCTTTCTTTCCGTTATAAACGGAAATTCGTCGCCGGCAACGGCGGCGACGGAAGCGGTGCCAAGCGGCACGGCGAAAACGGCGCGGATGTGATTATCACCGTGCCCGCCGGAACGCTGATCCGAGACGCTGAAAGCGGCAAAATCCTGCGGGATATGTCCGTGGAGGAGGATTACATCCTCTGCCGCGGTGGACGCGGCGGCTGGGGCAATAAGCATTTTGCCACGGCGACGAGACAGATCCCCCGCTTTGCCAAAGCGGGGCAGACGGGCGAGGAACGCGAGGTCGTGCTGGAACTCAAGATGATCGCCGACGTCGGTCTTGCTGGATTGCCGTCCGCGGGTAAATCTTCACTTCTGGCTGCGGTATCCGCCGCACGCCCCAAAATCGCCGATTATCATTTCACCACGCTGGAGCCGAATTTGGGCGTTGTGTCCGTTGGAGAGGGAAGCGAATTCGTCATGGCGGACATCCCCGGACTTATCGAAGGTGCATCCGAGGGTGCCGGCCTGGGGCACGATTTTCTCCGTCATATTGAACGCTGCCGCCTGATCGTGCAGGTGGTGGATGTGTCCGGTATCGAGGGACGCGAACCGGTGGAGGATTTCCATACCATTGCGGATGAACTGGAGAAATTCTCGCAGACTCTGGCGGATAAACCGCGGATCATCGCCGCCAATAAGGCGGATCTTCTGCCTGACGGCGTGGATTCTCCCGAGGCGAAGAGTCTGATCACTGCCGCAGACGCCATGGGATATCCGATCGTGTTTATCTCCGCCGCTACGGGAGATAATCTGAAAGCGCTGACCGATGAAATCAGCCGGATGCTGGCGGAACTGCCGCCGGTGACCACCTTTGAAGCGGAAGCAACTACGGAGGAGCTGAACGCAGAGCGCGGCACTTCCGAGGGCGTGACGATCACCCGTGAGAGCGACGGCGGCTTCCTCTGCGAAGGTAATTGGCTGCAGGAACTGGTCAACCAGATCAATCTGGGTGACCGCGAATCGCTGATGTATTTCCAGCGCATGCTGATCCAGGGCGGGATTATCGACCGTCTGCGTGAAGCGGGCTGTGAAGAGGGCGATACTGTCCGCATGTGCGGTCTGGAATTTGATTTTGTAGAGTAAAAAAAAATACGCCTCCGGCTGAAACCGGAGGCGTATTCGGATTACTTCTTGCCGAAGAGACCTTTCAGACCCTTGAGGGCGTCCTTGACATCATCGACAGTGTCAGCGATATCATCAGCGGCGAGTTTGGCTTTGATCAGATCAATAACTTTTTCGATCTGCTCATCCGGCAGATCCTTGCCGATCAGCTTTTCCAGAACCTTGATGGGCTCTTTCTTGAAGTTGGCGAGAAGATTATCGTCAGCTTTCAGCTTTTCTACAACTTCCTGGGCGATTTCGGCAATTTTTTCTTTGATATCCATAGTGGGCATCCTTTCTGAATGTGTTGCCTATAGCATAGCATATTTTCGTTTGTTTGTCAAGTTTTGTTCAGAGTAAAAAATATTTAACAGGTGAAACATATGGAACCGAAAGACTATATCGTGATAAAAATTGAGGGGGAATACGCTACGCTGAAGGATATAAAAACCGAAGGCGAGCTGTTCATCGCACTGGCACTCCTCCCAGAGGGAACGGATTTGGGTACGAAACTACATTTTGAAATGCTGGAGTATACAATCGTGGAATAAAAATATCGCCCCGGATGGTGTACATCCGGGGCGATGCCGTTTATTTCAGCGTGTTTTCAGAGTGTGTGCGCATGAAGTTGCGGTAGCAGATCACAAGTGCAATACAGAGCAGAATTGTGGTGAAAATCCATGATACGGGATAGGCGATGTATAGCGTTTTCAGACTGGGATCCATGGGGAATACTGTATATGCCCATGCGACCCGGATGCCGCACACACCGAATACCGTGAGCAGCATTGGCAGCACGGATGAACCGAGTCCGCGCAGGGCACCGGTCAATACTTCCATAACGCCGCAGGTGAAATAGGTATAGGAGGTAATCTGCATACGGCTGTGTCCGATCGCGATCATTTCCGACGGATCCTCGGCGGATGTGTAAATGGAGAGAAGAGGTTCATGGAAGGCGATCTGGAGGAATCCGATGGTGAATCCTACAAGGAACGCCATAAACATGCAGAGCAGGGTGATTTTCTTGACGCGGTGATACTGCTTTGCGCCTACATTCTGACCGACGAAGGTCAGCGCTGCGTGATAGAAGGAGTTCTGGGCTATGTAGAGGAAGCCTTCCAGATTGCTGACCGCCGTGTTTGCTTCCATTACAACGGTGCCGAGAGAGTTGACGGAGGACTGCAGAATAACATTGGAAATGCTGAACAGACTGGACTGAAGCCCTGCGGGAATACCGATGCGGACAATGGATTTCAGTCTGTCGGGATAAATCCGCAGCGCACGAAAATTCAGACGGCAGCAGTTCTTCTGCTTCGTCAGGAAAATCAGTACCTGCACTGCAGAGAGAATCTGAGAAACCACAGTAGCGATGGCAACGCCGGCTACGCTCATGTGGAATCCGATAACAAGAATCAGATTCAGGATCACATTGACTACGCCGGAGATGCTGAGGAAAATCAGTGGGTTGCGTGTGTCGCCGATGGAGCGGAGTACGCCTGCACCGAAATTGTACAGCATGGAGGCAGGCATGCCGAGAAAATAGATCTGCATGTACAGAGTAGACAGTCCGATAACATCATCCGGTGTACCCATCCAGGCGAGAAATGTCTTGCTGCCGAAGAATCCGATCATCATCACAAACGTGCCGATGATCGCCGCTGTGAGGATGGCAGTGTGTACGGTGCGACTGACGTCTTCTTCATTTTTTGCACCCCAGGCGCGGGCAACATTGACGCTGACGCCGACGGACATGCCCATGAATACATTCACAAGCAGATTGATCAGCGAACCGGTGGCGCCTACGGCGGCAAGTGCATGACCGCCGGCAAAACGTCCGACTACCACAACGTCGGCGGCGTTGAAGAGCAACTGCAGCATGCCGGCTGCAATAACAGGAAGGGCGTACAGAATAATTTTCCCCAGAAGAGGACCGTGGGTCATGTCGAGTTCTTTCTTTTGAGCGGTTGATGTCATGTTTTTCTCCGAAAAAAAGCACGCCGGCAGTGAAGCGGCGCAAAGTCTGTGTCTGTATATATCATTATATCACTAATTTGGAATTTGTCAATAGCAACATTCCCTCCGCAGGGATGAATCGTTATACCATGCGTATGAAGCTTTTTGAAATGAGCCGGCATTCGTGCCGCTCCATGCTTTGTTTCAGTTACATTGCATCCTGCTTCGGAGTATTGCCTTTTCTTCCGTTTTACTGTATAATGGAAACGGAGGTGATCGTATGAAATGGGATCTGAACGCGGCACATAAGTTTTCCTCACATAACCGTGAAATGCTGGAGAAGGACAGCCGGTGCGGCTGCTTCTATTGCAAACGGGTCTATGAACCGAAGGAGATTCTGCAGTGGATCGATAACTGGGGCGTCACAGCCCGTTGTGCTTACTGCGGTATCGATTCCGTCATTCCGGAAAGCGCCGGCTACCCGCTGAATGATGAATTCCTCTCCGCTATGTACGACAAATGGTTCGGCACCGTTTATAAAAAGTGAAGCGTAAAAATGCGCTTCACTTTTTTTCTGTAACCGTGCAGAGTTTTTGAAAGGGGCGCGGGGGAAACTTTTTTCAAAAAGTTTCCCCCGCATATTTTTCTCACTTATTCACCCAGCAGACGCTTCTCAGCTGCGGCGCACCACAGA